>JAYWGO010000048.1:0-23842 GCA_043778205.1 Polaromonas sp.
TTGATCAACCCGATTGCCATGGAAGAAGGCCTGCGTTTTGCTATCCGCGAAGGTGGCAAGACCGTGGGCGCGGGCGTTGTGGCTAAGATTTTGGCTTAACAATATGTTTGCGGGACAGGCTCAGAAAAGTATGGCTTTGTTGTACTGTCCTCAAGTAATCAAATGTAGGGGCGTAGCTCAATTGGCAGAGTGTCGGTCTCCAAAACCGAAGGTTGGGGGTTCGATGCCCTCCGCCCCTGCCACTGTATAGGTTAATAAACCTGTCAGTGGTCCTACAAAAAGCCCGTCAAATGTTTGACGGGCTTACCTGTCTCAAGCGTTGGTAAATTTATGGGCTTTCAAAATAAGCTCTACTGGTAAAAAATGGCAACACAGCAAGTCGAAACCGTAAGCACAAGTGCAGACAAAGCAAAACTAGGCGTAGCTGTTTTGCTGGTTATTGGTGCTATTGTGGGCTTTTACATGCTCAGCAAGCAAGGGGCACTGGTGCAGTGGGCCGCGCTGCTGGCCTGTCTGGTCGCTGCAGCCGCATTGTTCATGACCTCAGAGTCGGGCAAGGAATTCGTGGCTTTTGGCCGCGATGCGTGGCGCGAAGCTAAAAAGGTAGTGTGGCCTAGCCGCAAAGAAGCCATTCAGATGACAGCTTACGTCTTTGGTTTTGTTGTGATCATGGCGCTATTTTTGTGGACGACCGACAAAGTGCTCGAATGGGCCATATTTGATCTATTTTTGGGATGGAGAAAATAATGTCTGAATTGCATGCGGTGGTAGATTCCACTGGGTCGGCTGCACCAGTCACTTCTGTTAACCCTGATTTGCGTTGGTATGTAGTGCACGCTTATTCAGGTATGGAGAAAGCAGTAGAGCGCAATATTCTTGAGAGCATTAGCCGTACAGGCATGCAAAGCAAATTTGGGCGCATTTTAGTACCCACTGAAGAAGTGGTGGAAATGAAGAATGGGCAGCGTAAAACGACCGAGCGCAAATTCTTCCCTGGCTATGTGTTGGTAGAAATGGTGATGAATGATGAAACTTGGCACCTGGTCAAGCACACCAACAAAGTCACCGGTTTTGTGGGTGGTGCAAAAAATCGCCCGGCGCCAATTTCAGAAGCTGATGTCCAAAAAATTGTGAATCAAATGCAAGAGGGCACAGAGAAACCTCGACATAAAGTTGAGTTTATGGCGGGCGAATATGTTCGCGTCAAAGAAGGTCCTTTCACTGACTTCAATGGTACGGTGGAAGAGGTTAACTATGAGAAGAACAAGGTGCGAGTGTCGGTCACGATTTTTGGTCGCGCTACACCAGTAGAGTTGGAGTTCAGCCAGGTCGAAAAGACCTAAAACTGAGCAGTTAATATTCGCGTCTTTCGACTCTACGCGAAACAAGCCCAAAGAGTTGTTAACCCCGGGGAGCTGTATTGCTACTATCAGTAAACAGCGTATGTACCCGTAAGGAGTAAAAGTATGGCGAAAAAAATCGTCGGCTTTATCAAGCTGCAAGTGCCAGCAGGTAAAGCCAATCCGTCCCCCCCGATTGGCCCTGCATTAGGTCAGCGCGGCTTGAACATCATGGAGTTCTGCAAGGCGTTTAACGCGCAGACCCAAGGTGTTGAGCCGGGCCTGCCATTGCCTGTGGTGATTACAGCGTTTGCCGATAAGAGCTTTACCTTCATCATCAAGACGCCCCCAGCGACTGTGTTGATCAAGAAGGCTATCAAGCTTGACAAAGGTTCTTCTACACCGCATAGCGCTAAGGTCGGTAAGATCACGCGTGCGCAGTTGGAAGAAATTGCAAAAACCAAAATGAAGGACATGAACGCGGCCAGCGTTGATGCTGCAATTCGCACATTGGCAGGCTCAGCCCGCTCAATGGGTGTCACGGTAGAGGGTCTGTAATCATGACAACCTTAACAAAAAAACAAAAAACGTTTGTCGGCAAAGTTGACAGTAATAAGCTGTATGCGATTGCTGATGCATTGAAAATAGTGCAAGACTGCGCTACTGCTAAGTTCGATGAGTCTATCGATGTGGCGGTGCAACTTGGCATTGATGCCAAAAAGTCAGATCAAGTTGTCCGTGGTGCCGTGGTGCTGCCTAATGGCACCGGTAAAACGAAACGTGTTGCTGTATTTGCACAAGGTGCTAAAGCTGAAGAAGCCAAAGCCGCTGGCGCAGATATCGTCGGTATGGATGATTTGGCCGCTATGGTCAAAGCTGGCAACATGCCCTTTGACATCGTGATTGCTGCACCAGACGCGATGCGCGTAGTGGGTACCTTGGGTCAAATTTTAGGCCCACGTGGTTTAATGCCCAACCCTAAAGTGGGTACCGTTACCCCTGACGTTGCCACCGCGGTGAAGAACGCCAAAGCGGGTCAGGTGCAGTTCCGTGTTGACAAAGCCGGTATCGTGCACTCCACAATTGGCCGCCGCTCGTTTGATGCCGCTAAATTACAAGGTAACTTGGTCGCATTGGTCGAGGCTTTGAACAAATCTAAGCCAGCGTCCAGCAAAGGTGTGTACTTAAAGAAAGTGGCTGTTTCGTCCACGATGGGTGTGGGCGTGCGTGTCGACACACAATCGCTTTCGGCATAACTAAGAATTCGAAAATGGCGTAACTGCTGTTTTCGCGTGGTGGGCTGTCAGTGTATGCACACTTTACGGTGGGCTTATATTGGCAGGTCATCCAAGACCGTTGGTGTGAATGGGCTTCGGCACATTGACTTAAAAATCCAACCAACGCAGATGGTGGTCCCGCTGAACAAGGTTAATCCCTAGAACAGTTGATCGCTGAAGATGGGCGCAAACGGGTAATTGGCTTTAAGTCAATTCGAAGTTTGCAAATTGAAGGAGAAAGAATTTGAGTCTCAATCGCAGTGAGAAACAAGCCGTCATTGATGAAGTGACCGGCCTCGCAGCAAAAGCTCAAACGCTCGTGATGGCGGAGTACCGTGGTATCACGGTCGCTGACATGACCAAGTTGCGTGTGGATGCGCGTAGCAAAGGCGTAACGCTCAGTGTGTTGAAAAACACGCTAGCCCGCCGTGCTATGACCGGAAGCAGCTTCGAGATCGTGTCCGACCAGATGACCGGCCCGCTGATCTACGGCTTTTCTACAGATGCAGTGTCTGCCGCGAAAGTGGTTGCTGACTTCGCTAAAACCAATGACAAATTGGTGATTCGCGGTGGTGCATACGGTGGTAAAGCTTTGGACGTGAACGGCGTAAAGCAATTGGCTAACATCCCTTCTCGCGAAGTGTTGCTGGCGCAAATTTGCGGCTTGTTGCAATCGCCAATGTCGCGTACAGCACGTGTGCTGCATGCGTTGGCTGAAAAGAAAGGTGCGGCTGCTTAATTGCTAGCGCATCCGATCAACTGAAAACTTTTAGGAAATAAAAATGGCATTCGATAAAGACGCATTTTTGACCGCGCTAGACAGCATGTCGGTCATGGAACTCAACGAACTGGTGAAAGCCATCGAAGAGAAGTTTGGTGTTAGCGCTGCAGCTATGGCTGCACCTGCTGGCGCTGGTGGTGGCGGTGCCGCCGCTGCTGCTGAAGAGCAAACAGAATTCAACGTGATGTTGTTGGAAACTGGCGCTAACAAAGTGTCCGTCATTAAAGCTGTGCGCGAAATCACAGGTCTGGGCTTGAAAGAAGCCAAAGACTTGGTAGATGCAGCGCCTAAAGCGGTCAAAGAAGGCATGCCTAAGGCAGACGCTGAAGCCGCAAAGAAGAAGCTTGAAGAAGCTGGCGCTAAAGCTGAACTCAAGTAATTGAGTTTGTGCTCGGGGCTGGAGCCTGTAGAGGTCTTCAGCCCTTGGTGTTTACACCGCTTGCAATTACCTATGGGTAAATTGCAAGAGAGCACAGAAAAGTACCGAAGCACGGTATTTTTCTGTGTTCTCTGACGTGACTGCAGAGACATTCTTGGTTCGGGCTTTGTGCAATGCGAAGTCGTCCGCCAACGGTTGGTAGTGGCCAACCGCCAAGGTTTGTAATGCCTGTGATGGGCAGTGCAAACTCGCCAGTCGCCTTTAGACCTCAATCAGCACACGGAGATCTCATGGCCAACGCTACAAGCTATTCATATACCGAACGCAAGCGCATCCGAAAAAGTTTTGGAACACGCGACGAAGTTCTTGAAATTCCTTACTTACTGCAAATGCAAAAAGATGCGTACACCGTATTTTTGCAAGCAGGCATACCATCACAAAAACGTATCGATGAAGGCCTACAAGCCGCATTTACGGCGGCCTTCCCCATCGTCTCTCACAACGGCTTTGTAGAGATGAAGTTCCTCGAGTACAACCTTGCAAAACCAGCATTTGATGTGCGTGAATGCCAAACCCGTGGTTTGACTTTTGGCTCCGCTGTGCGCGCCCGTGTGCAGTTGATTATTTATGACCGTGAGTCATCTACGCCGCAATCTAAAGTAGTGAAGGAAGTGAAAGAGCAAGAAGTCTATATGGGCGAAGTGCCTTTGATGACCGATAAAGGCTCATTCATTATTAACGGTACAGAGCGCGTGATTGTTTCTCAGCTGCACCGTTCACCTGGCGTGTTCTTTGAGCACGACAAAGGCAAGACCCACAGCTCGGGCAAACTATTGTTCTCAGCGCGTATCATTCCTTACCGTGGGTCATGGCTCGACTTTGAGTTCGATCCAAAAGACGTGTTGTATTTCCGTGTAGACCGTCGCCGCAAGATGCCTGTGACGATTTTGCTCAAAGCTATCGGCATGAATCCAGAGTCGATACTGGCCAACTTCTTTGTTTTCGACAATTTCCGCTTAATGGACAGTGGCGCGCAGATGGAGTTTGTGTCTGAGCGCTTGCGCGGCGAAGTAGCACGTTTTGACGTGACTGACAAAGCTGGCAAAGTAGTGATCGCCAAAGACAAGCGCGTCACCGCGCGTCACACGCGTGAGCTAGAGCAGTCTGGCACGACACATATCAGCGTGCCCGAAGACTTTTTGGTGGGCCGCGTAATTGCGCGCAACATCGTAGATGCTGAGACTGGCGAAATCATTGCCAAGGCCAACGAAGAGTTGACCGAAGCATTGCTGAAAAAGTTGCGCACTTCTGGCGTGCAAGATCTGCAATGTATTTACACCAACGAACTCGACCAAGGCGCGTACATGTCGCAGACTTTGCGCGTGGACGAAACCGTAGACGATTTCGCTGCTCGCGTTGCCATCTACCGCATGATGCGCCCAGGAGAGCCACCCACAGAAGACGCAGTGCAAGCACTGTTCCACCGATTGTTCTACAACCCAGACACCTACGACCTGTCCCGTGTAGGCCGCATGAAGTTCAATGCCAAAGTGGGTCGTAACGAGTCCACTGGCGATATGGTGTTATCTAACGAAGACATCTTGTCTGTCGTAAAGATCTTGGTAGACCTGCGTAACGGCCGCGGTGAAGTAGACGATATTGACCACTTAGGTAACCGCCGCGTGCGTTGTGTGGGCGAACTGGCTGAAAACCAGTACCGCACAGGTTTGGCGCGTATCGAAAAAGCCGTGAAAGAGCGTTTGGGCCAAGCAGAGCAAGAGCCGCTCATGCCGCACGATTTGATTAACAGCAAGCCTATTTCTGCCGCACTCAAAGAGTTTTTTGGTGCGTCACAACTGTCGCAATTTATGGACCAAACCAACCCATTGTCAGAGATCACGCACAAGCGCCGTGTATCTGCCCTTGGCCCTGGTGGTTTGACCCGGGAGCGTGCAGGTTTTGAAGTGCGCGACGTTCACGTAACCCATTACGGTCGCGTTTGCCCCATTGAAACACCAGAAGGCCCGAACATTGGTCTGATCAATTCACTGGCTTTGTACGCACGCTTAAACGAATACGGTTTTATCGAAACGCCCTACCGCCGCGTGAAAGACAGTAAAGTAACCAGTGAAATCGACTACTTGTCCGCTATTGAAGAAGGCAAATACGTCATTGCGCAAGCCAACACCCTTTTGGACAAAGAGGGCACCCTGACGGGCGAACTAATTTCTGCACGTGACAAAGGTGAATCTGTACTGGTGGGTGCTGAAGCTATCCAGTACATGGACGTGTCACCGTCGCAAATCGTTTCTGTTGCGGCTTCTTTGGTGCCGTTCCTAGAGCACGACGATGCCAACCGCGCCCTGATGGGTGCCAACATGCAGCGTCAAGCTGTGCCAATCTTGCGCCCTGAAAAGGCACTCGTGGGCACTGGTATTGAGCGTGTATCCGCCATCGACTCGGGCACTGTTGTGACCGCTACCCGTGGCGGTGTGGTGGACTACGTGGACGCTACCCGCATCGTGGTGCGCGTCAACGACAAAGAAGCACAAGCCGGTGAAGTGGGCGTAGACATTTACAACCTTATCAAATACCAGCGTTCTAACCAGAACACCAATATTCACCAGCGGCCTATCGTCCAACGTGGCGACAAGATTTCCAAGGGTGATGTGGTGGCTGATGGTGCATCCACTGACTTGGGTGAATTGGCTCTGGGCCAGAACATGTTGGTCGCCTTCATGCCGTGGAACGGTTACAACTTTGAAGATTCGATTTTGATCAGTGAGCGCGTAGTGTCGGAAGACCGCTATACCTCGATCCACATCGAAGAACTCGTAGTGATGGCGCGCGACACCAAGCTAGGCGCCGAGGAAATTACCCGCGACATTCCTAACCTGTCTGAGCAACAGCTTAACCGTTTGGATGAGTCGGGCATTATCTACGTGGGTGCGGAAGTGCAGCCGGGTGATACGCTGGTAGGCAAAGTCACGCCAAAAGGTGAAACGACTCTGACACCAGAAGAGAAACTGCTGCGCGCAATTTTCGGTGAAAAAGCCAGTGATGTGAAAGACACGTCTCTGCGCGTTGACCAAGGTTCGCAAGGCACTGTGATTGACGTGCAGGTGTTCACCCGTGAAGGCATTGTGCGTGACAAGCGTGCGCAGCAAATTATCGATGACGAACTCAAGCGTTTCCGCTTGGATTTGAACGATCAGTTGCGCATTGTCGAAGCGGACGCTTTTGACCGTATCGCTAAGCTGCTAGAAGGCAAAGTGGCCAATGGCGGTCCGGCTAAACTGGCCAAGGGCACCAAAATTGACAAGGCCTATCTGGCCTCGGTTGAAAAATACCACTGGTTTGACGTGCGCCCAGCAGACGACGAAGTGGCCAACCAGCTTGAGTCGATTAAAAATTCACTCGAGCAAACACGCCATAGCTTTGACCTTGCGTTTGAAGAAAAGCGTAAAAAACTTACCCAGGGTGACGAATTGCCTGCGGGCGTGCTCAAAATGGTCAAGGTGTACTTGGCAGTTAAGCGCCGCTTGCAACCCGGCGATAAAATGGCCGGTCGCCACGGCAACAAAGGCGTGGTGTCCAAGATTGTGCCTGTCGAAGACATGCCTTACATGGCGGACGGCACACCCTGCGATATCGCGCTCAACCCATTGGGCGTGCCCTCGCGGATGAACGTGGGCCAGGTGCTTGAAGTGCATTTAGGCTGGGCCGGCAAAGGCATTGGCCAGCGCATTGGCGACATGCTGCAAGCCGAGGCCAAGGCTGCGGAATTGCGCAAATTCCTTGAAGAGGTTTACAACGCGTCAGGCCGTAAAGAGGATTTGGGCAAATTAGCAGATGCCGAAGTGCTGGAAATGGCGCAGAACCTTACCAGCGGTATGACGTTTGCAACCCCTGTGTTTGACGGTGCGTCTGAAGAAGAGATTCGCAACATGCTGAAACTCGGCTACCCAGATGCAGTGGCAGCGGTAAAGGGCCTAACAGCCACGCGCACCCAAGCTAAGTTGTTTGACGGCCGCAGTGGTGAACAGTTTGAACGCCCTGTGACAGTAGGCTACATGCATGTACTGAAACTGCACCACTTGGTAGACGACAAAATGCATGCACGTTCTACAGGGCCTTACAGCTTGGTAACCCAGCAGCCGCTGGGCGGCAAGGCGCAGTTTGGTGGACAACGGTTCGGCGAGATGGAGGTGTGGGCGCTGGAAGCTTACGGAGCCGCCTACACGCTGCAAGAGATGTTGACGGTCAAGTCCGATGACGTACAAGGCCGTACCAAAGTGTACGAAAGTATTGTCAAGGGCGAGCACACCATCACAGCAGGCATGCCTGAATCGTTCAACGTGCTGGTCAAGGAAATTCGTTCCTTGGGTATCGACATTGAACTAGAGCGTTCTTAAAACTTTGTGGGACAGACCAGCGCTGCAATGCAGACTGCTCTGTCCTCAACCAATAACCGCAAGGAAAGAGTCACTATGAAATCTTTACTCGACTTATTTAAGCAGTTTACGCCCGATGAGCATTTTGATGCGATTCGTATTGGTATTGCTTCGCCTGAAAAAATTCGCTCATGGTCTTTTGGCGAAGTCAAAAAACCTGAAACTATCAATTACCGTACCTTCAAGCCAGAACGCGACGGCCTGTTTTGTGCCAAGATTTTTGGCCCTATCAAGGACTACGAATGCCTGTGCGGTAAATACAAACGCCTTAAGCACCGCGGAGTGATTTGCGAAAAGTGCGGTGTTGAAGTAACACAGACCAAAGTACGCCGTGAGCGCATGGGTCACATTGACCTGGCCGCACCATGCGCACACATTTGGTTCCTCAAGTCGTTGCCATCACGCTTAGGCTTGGTGCTGGACATGACACTGCGGGACATCGAGCGCGTTTTGTATTTCGAAGCGTATGTCGTCACAGACCCTGGCATGACCCCGCTAAAGAAATTCAGCATCATGACGGAAGACGACTTTGATGCCAAAGAAAAAGAGTACGGCGATGAATTCACCGCCAAAATGGGTGCCGAAGGCATCCAAGAACTCTTGGCTGGTATCGACCTTGATTCTGAAATTGAGCGCATGCGCAACGACTTGACGGGCTCGGAAGTCAAGATCAAAAAGAACGCTAAGCGCCTTAAAGTGCTTGAGGCGTTTAAAAAATCTGGCATGAAGCCGCAATGGATGGTGATGGAAGTACTTCCTGTGCTGCCACCTGATCTGCGCCCATTGGTGCCTTTGGATGGTGGTCGTTTTGCGACCTCTGACCTCAACGACCTGTACCGCCGCGTGATTAACCGCAACAGCCGTCTGCGCCGTTTGTTAGAACTCAAAGCACCCGAGATCATTGCGCGTAACGAGAAGCGCATGCTGCAAGAAGCAGTCGACAGCTTGCTGGACAACGGCCGTCGTGGTAAAGCCATGACCGGCGCTAACAAGCGCACGCTCAAGTCCTTGGCCGACATGATCAAAGGCAAAAGCGGCCGTTTCCGCCAAAACTTGCTGGGCAAGCGCGTCGACTACTCGGGTCGTTCTGTGATTGTGGTGGGACCTACGCTCAAGTTGCACCAGTGCGGTTTGCCAAAGCTGATGGCCTTGGAACTTTTCAAGCCGTTTATTTTCTCGCGCTTGGAAGCCATGGGCATTGCCACCACCATCAAGGCGGCGAAGAAAGAAGTCGAATCCGGTACCCCCGTGGTGTGGGACATTTTGGAAGAAGTGATCAAAGAGCACCCCGTACTCTTGAACCGCGCGCCTACTTTGCACCGCTTGGGCATTCAGGCGTTTGAGCCGATTTTGATAGAAGGCAAAGCTATTCAGTTGCACCCACTGGTTTGCTCTGCGTTCAACGCCGACTTTGACGGTGACCAAATGGCTGTGCACGTACCCTTGTCTGTAGAAGCGCAGATGGAGTGCCGCGCACTGATGCTGGCATCCAATAACATCATCTTCCCTGCGTCGGGCGAGCCTTCCATTGTGCCGTCGCAAGACGTGGTGCTGGGCCTGTACTACACCACCCGCGACCGTATCAACGGCAAGGGTGAGGGTTTGATCTTCTCTGATATTGGCGAAGTGCTGCGTGCACTGGATGCCAAGCAGGTCGAGATGACTGCCAAAATTGCAGTGCGTATTACAGAATACACCAAAGACAAAACCACAGGTGAGTTCACCTCGGCTACCAAGCTGGTAGACACCACTGTGGGCCGTGCCTTGTTGTCAGAAATCTTGCCTAAAGGCTTGCCTTTTTCTAACATTAACAAAGCGCTGAAAAAGAAAGAAATTTCTAAACTCATCAACGTGTCATTCCGTAAGTGCGGTTTGAAAGAGACCGTGGTGTTTGCCGACAAGCTGTTGCAAAGCGGTTTCCGCTTAGCTACCCAAGCTGGTATTTCGATTGCTATTGACGACATGCTGGTGCCTAAAGAAAAGCAAAGCATCATTGACCGCGCCGAAAAAGAAGTGAAAGAAATTGCCACCCAATACTCTTCAGGCTTGGTGACTGCAGGTGAACGCTACAACAAAGTGGTGGACATTTGGGGCAAGGCAGGTGACGAAGTCTCCAAGGTCATGATGGCCCAGCTCTCCAAAGAGAAAACCATCGACCGCCATGGCAAAGAGGTTGAGCAAGAGTCGTTCAATTCCATCTACATGATGGCCGACTCTGGCGCACGCGGCTCTGCAGCGCAAATTCGCCAAGTAGCCGGTATGCGCGGTTTGATGGCCAAGCCAGACGGCTCGATCATTGAAACACCAATTACCGCCAACTTCCGCGAGGGCTTGAATGTGTTGGAGTATTTCATCTCCACCCACGGCGCGCGTAAAGGCTTGGCCGACACCGCGCTGAAAACCGCTAACTCTGGCTACCTGACGCGCCGTTTGTGCGACGTGGTACATGACTTGGTGGTAACTGAGCTTGACTGCGGTACGCAAGAAGGCCAATTGATGCGCGCTATTGTTGAAGGCGGTGAAGTGATTGAATCACTGCGTGACCGTATCTTGGGCCGCACAGCGCTAGAAGATGTGCTGCATCCAGAGAACCGTTCGGTACTGGTCAAAGCTGGCCAAATGCTAGAAGAAGACGAGATCGACGAGATCGAGGCAACAGGTGTTGACGAAGTGAAAGTGCGCACTGCGCTGAACTGCGAAACCCGCTTTGGCCTGTGTGCCAAGTGCTACGGCCGTGACCTAGGCCGCGGTGGATTGATCAACAACGGCGAAGCTGTGGGTATTATTGCCGCGCAGTCGATCGGTGAACCCGGCACACAGCTGACCATGCGCACCTTCCACATTGGTGGCGCCGCATCGCGTGCATCGATTGCCTCTAGCGTAGAAGCCAAGAGCAATGGCGTGATCGGCTTTAACGCTACCATGCGCTACGTGACCAACAGCAAAAAAGAGCTGGTGGTAATTGCCCGTTCTGGCGAGATCATCATCAGTGACGACAATGGCCGTGAGCGCGAGCGCCACAAGGTGCCATACGGTGCTGTGTTGACCATCAAAGCTGACCAGTCGATCAAGGCAGGCGCTATTTTGGCCAACTGGGATCCGCTCACACGCCCCATCATTACCGAGTTTGCGGGCCAGGCTAAGTTTGAAAACGTGGAAGAGGGCCTCACCGTGGCCAAGCAGGTCGACGACGTAACCGGCTTGTCTACCATGGTGGTTATCGATCCTAAGCGCCGTGGTGCGACCAAGATCGTACGCCCGCAAGTCAAACTGATCGACGCGTCGGGCAACGAAGTGAAGATTCCTGGCACCGACCACTCGGTAACCATTGGCTTCCAAGTCGGCTCGCTGATTCAGGTGCGTGACGGTCAGGACGTAGGCCCTGGTGAAGTGCTGGCGCGTATTCCGGTCGAAGGCCAGAAGACGCGTGACATTACCGGCGGCTTGCCCCGCGTGGCCGAGCTGTTTGAAGCCCGTTCACCCAAGGACAAGGGTATGCTGGCCGAAATCACCGGCACCGTGTCGTTTGGTAAAGAAACCAAAGGCAAGGTGCGCTTGCAGATCACCGACCCAGACGGCAAAGTGTGGGACGAGCTGATTCCGAAGGAAAAAAGCATCCTTGTGCACGAAGGTCAAGTCGTCAACAAAGGCGAGAGCGTGGTGGACGGCCCAGCCGATCCACAAGATATTTTGCGCCTCTTGGGTGTGGAAGAGCTAGCCCGTTACGTGGTGGACGAGGTGCAGGACGTTTACCGTTTGCAAGGTGTGAAAATCAACGACAAACACATTGAAGTGATTGTGCGTCAGATGCTGCGCCGTGTCGTGGTGGTCAATGCAGGCGACTCTAGCTACATCAATGGTGAGCAAGTAGAGCGTTCGGAAATGCTAGACACCAACGACGCGTTACGTGCAGCCGACAAACTGCCGGTCACCTTTACCAACCTGTTGTTGGGCATTACCAAGGCATCGCTGTCTACCGACAGCTTTATCTCTGCCGCGTCGTTCCAGGAAACCACCCGTGTGCTGACCGAGGCTGCCATCATGGGCAAGCGCGACACACTGCGCGGCTTGAAGGAAAACGTGATTGTGGGCCGTTTGATTCCAGCAGGCTCTGGTATGGCGTACCACAAAGCACGCATTGCCAAAGAGGCCATGGACGAAGCTGAACGCCGCGCCATCACCGAGTCAGAAGCCGTTGAATTGGCCGGAGCAGGTGGTGAAGAGACCGCCCACAGCGAAGTGACCCCATAAGCCATTTTGCTTAGCTAGGACTAAGCCTAAACATAGCGCCCTGTGCAATGCAGGGCGCTATTTTTTTGTCTGCACGCTTCATGCTTTGCCAAGTAGTCACAATATGTTTTAGCCCTATCGCCCAAGCAAATGCTAAATAGTTAGCTATATTATTAATAGTGTATTGAAATTTTGCAGTCCTTCCAACACCGAAGTAATTAAATCCCTAAGCGGGCACACCAAAACTAATGGGCAGCGCTGTACCAAGGGTTCACAATGGGCCATGCCGCAGTTTTGCTGCACGACCGTTAAGGCCCGCTATGAAAAACACCACCGCATACTCCCAGTTCGCAAAACTTGCCTCACGCTTTTGTGGCAAACCTGTCGTGTTTGTATTAGCGGTGTGCACTATCGGGGTGTGGATAGTGACAGGCCCTTTGTTTAAGTTCAGCGACACCTGGCAACTGGTGATCAACACAGCGACCACCATCATTACTTTTCTAATGGTGTTTCTAATTCAAAGCACACAAAACCGAGACACCCAGGCGATACAAATCAAGCTAGACGAGTTGATTCGCGCCACGCAGGGCGCGCACAACGCATTGATGGATTTAGAAGAGCTAGAGGAAGAGCACCTTGACGCGTTCCGTGCCAAGTACCAAGCACTGGCCAGTGCGGCGCGGCTGAAGGTGCAAAGCGGCAATTTGGACACTGACACGCCAGATGCGTAGACTGCCAGCGTCGGGCTTTCTAGCAGCTTGGGTAAATAACCCTGGCTAAGAGCTATGCAGGCTGTAAAACTAGCATAACATTGCCTGATGAAATCAGTCTTCATTACCGGTGCATCCTCAGGCATAGGTGCTGCGCTTGCGCAGCAGTACGCAGCGCAAGGGGCCAGGCTGGGCTTGGTGGCGCGGCGTGCTGACCTGCTAGAGCAATTGCGCTTGCAGCTGCCTAATGCGGACACGCACAAAATCTACCCACTGGATGTGAACGACCACGAGGCCTTGGCTGCTGCTGCCGAAGACTTTATACGCACCACAGGCGTAGTCAACACCGTGATTGCCAGTGCAGGCATGGCGCATAACAAGCCCACTGGTGCGCACAAAGACATTGCGATTTTCGCCAAAGTGATGAACACCAATTTGCTGGCCACGGTAGCGACGTTCACGCCTTTTATAGCCCATATGAAGGCCCACGCGCAGCAGCAGCCTTGCCGCTTGGTGGGTATTGCCAGCATTGCGGGGGTGCGGGGTTTGCCAGGCTCGGAGTCGTACAGCGCGTCTAAAGCAGCGGTGATCAGCTACTGCGAGTCACTGCGGCTAGACTTGCGTAAATCGGGTATTGCTGTGGTCACGCTGGCGCCCGGTTTTATCCAAACCCCGATGACAAAAAGCATACCCAAATCGGTTCCATTTTTTATGCCGGTAGATGCCTTTGCCCGAGCTGCCATTAAAGCCATTGCACGCGGTGACACTTACCGCGTGATTCCATGGCAAATGGGCTTGCCTGCAAAGCTTCTGCGCTTAGTGCCCAACTGGCTGTACGACCGTGTTGCCCAGCCAGGGCCATCTAAATCTTAAACTTTTAAGCTATTTGCCATGCATATTGCGCCTGTTGAAACCACACAGTTCACCGATAACCAGTCGTTTCTGGACCAGTACAAAGCCCATAATCGCCCGGTAATCTTTAACAACCTGTGCGACGATTGGCCCGCCAAAAAGAAGTGGACGGTAGATTACCTGTGCAGTGTGGTGGGCGACAAAGTCGTGCCACTGTACGGCGGCGAAGAGGCCAAAGGCCGCAAGCACCAGCATGCGCATGTGGCGCAAATGACGTTTCGAGAGTTCATCACCGAGCTAAAAAACGGCAATAGTAAGTTGCGCATGTTTTTTTACAATATTCTGGCCCAAGCACCTGAGTTGATGAAGGACTTTTATTTTCCAAAAATTGGTCTCAAGATGTTTACCAAGCTGCCTGCGCTGTTTTTTGGTGGGCGCGGTGCCAAGGTGCAAATGCACTTTGACATTGACTGGGCCGACCTGTTGATGTTTCACTTTGGCGGTAAAAAGCGGGTCTATCTGTTTGCGCCAACGGAAGAAAAATACCTCTACCGCGTACCGTACTCTTACAGCAGCTTGTTTGAGATTGACATTGACCAGCCTGACTTTGTGCGTTTCCCGGCACTTCAAAATGCCAGCGGCTATATGGCTGTGCTGGCACATGGCGACACGCTGTACATACCGCCGGGGTTTTGGCACTATGTGGTGTATGACGAGATGTGTTTTTCTATGACCTTGCGCGCGCTACCGCGCAACCCCAAGCACCTGCTAAATTTTTTGTACAACGTAATTTATATCCGCACGGTGGATGGCTTGATGCGCAAATTTGTAGGGCAAAAGTGGAACGACAAAAACCGCGAAAAAGCTTTTGCCCTGGGCCATCAGGCGGCCAAGCGCGGCAAGTAAGCCGTGGCTTCCACCTCTACCAACACCGTATCAAAGGGCAGCATGCGGCTGACCTCTACCACGGTGCTCACCACCGGCTCTGGGCAAAACAGGCTGCGCACGCGGTTGTAAGCAGGGTAGTGGCGCAGGTCTCTAAAGTACTGCACCAGCTTAAACACATCGCGCATGTGGCCACCCTCAGCCTCTACCAGGTCTTTGATGCGGTTAAGCACAAACCAGCTTTGCGCAACGGCCGGTGCTTCGTACACATCTATGCTCATTTGCCCGGTTACGTAGCCTAGCTGCTGCAACTGCAGCTGCGCTGCTGGGGGCAAATGGCTGTATTCATTCACTACGCTGCGTGTGCCGGGGTCCACGGCAACCACGCCGCTTAAATACAGCATGTCGCCTACGCGTTTGGCAGCCAGGTAGTTGGCCAGCGGCTTGCCCACAGTGATGGCAGCGGAAGTGGCATTGGTGGAAGCAGTTTGCATCGCTACATCGCTTTCAAGCTGGTTTGTACTTTGCTAATGTACGCCTCGCATTCAGCGCGGGTTACGTTGTTCATGCCGTGCAGTTGCAGCCAGGTGGTGCGGCACTTTTTAGCCATCAGCGCGCGCAGCCCACGGGTAAACAGGCGCTTGGCCGGGTCGCCAATCACTTTAAGCCACCACCAGGGCGCACCGCCATGGGTGATTACTGTGAGCCGCTGGATATGCCGCAGTCCTGGCACAGCAGACGCGCCCTTGGCAGGTGGCGGCAAAAAAGCCACGCCCGGTAGCCAAACGCGCTCTAGCCAACCTTTGAGCATGGCGGGCGGGCCGTAAAACCAAATAGGAAAAATAAACACCAAATGCTCGCACCACTTAAGGGCGTCCACATGCGGCTGCACCCGTGCTTCGATCAGGCCGGGGTTGGGCAGGTACGCTTCGCGTTCCTCCAAGGTCATTACCGGCGCAAACTCTTCTTGGTACAAATCAAAGCAGCGCAGCTCATGCCCTTGCGCTTTAAGGGTGGCTACGCTGGCGGTGTACAGCGCGCCGCTCAGGCTGTTGGGGTTGGGGTGGCAATAAACCAGCAAAGTTCTCACATTACTTGCCGCCCAGCTTTTGCTTAATGTCCAAGCCCACTTTTTTGTTCACAAACTGGGTGGTGGCCACCTTAGCCAGGTCTACCTCACCTGGTTTGTACAGGCCAGCTTTGACCATTTTTTCGTAAAAGTCTTTTACCCGGGCAGTGCTCATGGTGCCGATGCCGCTGGCAAGGGCATCACCACTGTCCACAATGCCCAG
The DNA here is from genome assembly GCA_043778205.1 of Polaromonas sp. Taxonomy (GTDB): domain Bacteria; phylum Pseudomonadota; class Gammaproteobacteria; order Burkholderiales; family Burkholderiaceae_C; genus JAAFIP01. The sequence goes on from JAYWGO010000048.1 coordinate 16,201, forward strand.
TTGCTTCATCAGCGCGATGGTGCCTGCAATGCCCGCATCGGTGGCCTCAGGGTTGGCTTTTTTAATCATCTCGTTGGCGGCTTTGTTGTCGCCGTACAGGTAGTTGTACCAGCCAATGATGGAGGCATCGACAAACTTTTGCACCATTTCGGGTTTGTTTTTCACCAATTCGGCGCGCGTCTCGATGGTGGTGCTGTAAGTGCTAAAGCCGTTGTCAGCAAGCAGGTGTACCACCGGGTCAAACCCTGCCTGCGCTTTGATGCTGATCGGCTCACTGATGCTGTAGCCTTGCTGGCCCGATTTTTTATCGGCCAAAAACGGTCCTACGTTAAACGCATAGGGCTTGAGCTGCTCGTCTTTAAAGCCGTGCTCGGCCTTCATCCATTGCCAAAAACTAAACTGCCCGTCTTTGCTGATGAACACGGTGGGCGCTTTGGCCAGGTCGGCAAACTTGTCGTAGCCTTGGCCAGGGTGGGCAAAAATAGCCTGGGGGTCTTTTTGGAAGATGGCCGCTACCACCGTGGTGGGCACACCGTTTTTCACGTTGTCAAAGCTTTGCAGCAAGTTGCCGCCCATCAAAAAGTCAATTTTCCCGGTGGCCAGCAGAGGCCGGTTGTTCACTTGCGGCCCGCCTTGCTGCACTTCTACATCCAAGCCCATTTTTTTGTAGGTGCCATCGGCCACGGCTTGGTAGTAGCCGCCATGCCCAGCTTGGGCCTTCCAGTTGGTGGCAAACACCAGCTTTTCTTGTGCAAAACCGGCTATGGCCCAAGTAAATGCTGCACAGGCAGCAACGATTTTAATAGCAAGCATATTTTTCATTGAGTGCTCCAAATGTAAAAAAGATTGTCTTACAAAACAGGTAAAGCAATGATTGCATAAAGCGTGCCGATTGCGTTAAGGGTTTTTCATTACAAGCCTTTTCGCCGCGCACCATAGTTCGGCCTAGACCGAAACATTCCGTGCTTACGCGTGCTTACGCGTGCCTACACTAGCACTCCCACCATCTGAATAGCTGCACCTATGATTACCGTCATTTTTGAACTATGGCCTAACACCGGCCAACAGGCGACTTACTTTGACCTGGCTGCTCAGTTGCGCCCAGGGCTAAACAGCATCGACGGGTTTATCAGCATCGAGCGGGTGTGTTGGCCAACTACCGCCTGCGCGTAGCCCATGTACTGCGCGACTATGGCCTGCATGAGCGCAACCAAGCTCCGCTAGATTCGCAGCAGCACCACCAGTGAGCACGTCATGACCATCACCGTATTTATTCACTACGAAATTGACCCTTTCCAAAAAGAAGCCTTCAAACAATACGCCGAGAACTGGGGCCGCACCATTCCCCGTTGCGGGGGGCATTTGGTGGGCTATTTTCTGCCCGACGAAGGCACTAATTACGAAGCTTGGGGTTTGATAAGCTTTGACAGCCTAGCCGCTTACGAAACCTACCGCACTCGCCTGCGCACTGATACAGAAGGCGCAAGCAACTTTGCGTGGGCGCAAGACAAGCGTTTTATTTTGAAAGAAGAACGCACGTTCTTAAAAGGGGTAGCGGGCACCATCAACCAGCCCGCTAAGCTAAGTTAGACCACACTCACTGCACAATCTGGGTATGCATTCCCCAGAGCCACGTTTCTCGCGTATCGCAGCGGTCATCGCCGACCCTAGCCGCGCGCGCATGCTGGCAGCCTTACTGGGCGGCGAATACCGAAGCGCGGGCGAGCTGGCTAGTGCAGCGGGTATCACGCCCCAAGCGGCCAGCACACAACTTGCCCAGCTGCTAGACCATGGCCTGATTGCCATGCGTCAACAAGGGCGCCACAAATACTTTAGCTTGGCCGATGCCGACATCGCCGCTGCGCTGGAGGCGTTGTCCATGGTGGCTGAACGTGACAACGTGAGCGCGCGCTGGGACAAGCCCGCATACAAGCCGCTCAAGTGCGCCCGCCGCTGCTACGGTCATATGGCTGGCGAGTTAGGTGTGGCGCAGTTTGACATGCTGATGCGCAAACAACTTTTAGAACCTACCGAACAAGGCTTGCAACTGACCAGCGCTGGCAGCGCATGGGCGCAGCAGCTAGGTTTAAAGCTGCACCCAAAATCCGCCACCCGTTTTGCTTACCCCTGCATGGACTGGTCAGAGCGCAAAGACCATTTGGCTGGTAGCTTAGCGAAGGCTTTGCTGGAGCTGTATCTTGCCAAAAACTGGTTGCGCCCGTCCAAAGACTCGCGCGCTTTGCAGCTAACACCTAAGGGGCATCAAACTTTGCTGCCCCTGCTTGAGTGAACTTGCCTCGCCGTGTGCTGTTTAGGTTTGGCGTATAAACTTGTTTTTACGCCAAATATATTGCATAATTGGCGTAATTTAGAAATTATATGCGCCAAATATCTCAAAAAATCACGCCAATTGGCCAAAATTCAAACGAATTGCGCCAAATTGTGGCCCGGTCAGGCGCTACAGGCTTAGGCATGGCCGCACTAGAGCGGGCGTTGGCAGTGCGTGGCCAGCCCATGGCGCGTCGCACCATTTTGCGCAGGCTAGGCGATCTGATTGAGGCAGGCGCTATCAAATCAGACGGCAATAAACGGGCCGTGGTCTACCGGGCCACGCTACCCGTGCAGCAATGGCTTAGCGCAGCGCTAGCCGTTAACGAAGTGCGCGAACCACAGCGCAACACAATGGTTAACGCCCCCATGCAAGTGCCGCTGAGCGCGCAAGCGTTGGAGATACGTGACCACATCCGTCAGCCCTTGGCGCAGCGCGCAAGCGTGGGCTATCAGCTCAGCATGGTCGATCAGTACACTCCCAACCAAACCGGCTACCTCAGCCCAGAGCAGCGCGCGCGCCTGTGGGACCAAGGCCGCACTGCGCTAGCAGGGCAGCAGCCCCAGCAGCCCGCAGGCACCTATGCGCGCCAAATTTTAGACCGTTTGCTGGTCGACTTGTCGTGGGCATCGTCGCGCCTAGAAGGCAACACCTACACCCAGCTTGACACGCAAAATTTGGTTGAGTTTGGACAAGCCGCTGCAGGCAAAGACGCCATAGAAACGCAAATGGTGCTCAACCACAAAGCCGCCATTGAAATGCTGATCGACAACGCAGACGACATCGGCTTTAACCGCTTCACTATCCTTAACCTGCACGCCGTGCTGTCAGATAACTTGATAGCCGACCCGCTGGCCAGTGGCCGCCTGCGCAGGCGCGAAGTGCGCATCAGTGGCACCAGCTACATACCGCTGGCCGTACCCCAGCAGTTGCAAGATGGTTTTGATGCCGTGCTAGCCAAGGCCGCACAAATACAAGACCCATTTGAGCAAGCCTTCTTCGCTATGGTGCACCTGCCCTATTTGCAAGCTTTTGAAGACGTTAATAAACGCGTCTCGCGCTTAGCAGCCAACATACCGCTGCTGCAGCACAACCTGTGCCCGTTGTCTTTTGTAGACGTACCCACTCAGGCTTATATCGAAGGCCTGCTAGGCGTGTATGAACTGCAGCGCACCGATCTATTGCGCGATGTATTCATCTGGGCCTACGAGCGTTCATGCCAAAGGTATCTGGCCATTCGCCAAACCTTGGGCGAGCCTGATGCCTTCCGCCTGCAATACCGCGATGCAATTGTGCACACCGTGCAAGGCATTGTGCGCAGCAATTTACGCGGCACGCCTGAAGAGATAGCGCAAATTGCATCTAGCCTAGTAGGTGGGAGTGCGGTGCAGTCACTGGCAGAGGCGGTGACTGTGGACTTGGCGCACTTGTATGAGGGCAATGTGGCGCGGTATCGGTTGAAGTTGTCTGAGCTAAGTCAATGGGACTATGGGCAGTAGTGATTCACCTAGGTCTAAATGCCGTGAACCAAATCGTTTACAAATATAGATATATGATGCGCTTGTGGAATATTTTCTATAAACTTAGTGAAAAGGGTATGCGTTAAAGACGAAAATATCCTATGTTGAGCATTTGCATTTTTTCTTGGTCTTTGTTATTTAAACGCATCAAATTTATAATTTAACTATGGCTAAAAGTGATTTATTACTATCACTTGTTCGCGCCGGGGTAGCTGGCGACAAGGCAATGATGCGTGCGACTGTAGAGGCGCTCATGGCGGATGAGCGCGCAAAAAGCCATCATGTGCTTGCGGATAGGCTGGAGCGCGCACTACAAACTGTTGCGGTTGCATCGCCAACGGCGACCAGTACTTTATCCAGTCAGGGTAATGGACGTGACGCGATTCTTGAAGTAACCCCAAGAGTTCGGATAGAAGATTTAGTATTGACGTTACCTGCCCGTACAGAAGGCAAGCGGCTCATAGAAGAACATGTACGCGCAGATGTGTTGCGAGCACATGGCTATGAACCGCGACATAAAGTACTTTTATCAGGCCCCCCTGGCAACGGTAAAACCTCATATGCAGAGGCCATTGCAGAATCACTGGCGTTACCGTTTTTTGTTGTTCGCTACGATGCGTTGATTGGAAGTTACTTAGGTGAAACCAATACCCGGCTAAGGAAATTGTTTGATTACGTGCGAACACAACCATGTGTCTTGTTTTTTGATGAGTTTGATTCGATTGGCAAAGAGCGTGGTGATACCCATGAAACGGGGGAGATTAAGCGCGTTGTCTCGTTTTTATTGATGCAAATAGACCAATTGCCAAGTTATGTGCTGACAATCGCAGCTACTAATCACGCTGAACTTTTGGACCGTGCAGTATGGCGACGCTTTCAACTAAAGCTTGTATTTCCCGCTCCTCATAAAAACGAAATCGCAGTATTCCTTGACAGAATAATGGAATCTTGGCCAGATAAGCCGAAAACCTCGGTTTTATCACTTGCCGATAAATTAAATGCTACTTCATACGCAGAGGCAAGAGATTTCTGTCATAACGTTCGACGCCACCATATTCTTGGTTTGGGTGAAATTGGCATTGACGCTGCAATACGCATCGAACTTGATCTATGGGCAAGCCGTGTAAAACCTGAGGAAATTAATGCCGACCGATTCAAACAAGCCGCTTCTACGACTCAACGTGAGCGAGCCACAACAAAGACAAGCCGGACGACCAAATAAATCTCCGCGCTCAGAAAAATATACGGTTGACGAACAAAAACTTTCTTTTGGTCCTAGATTTGATCGATTAGCTTCGATTTTAAAGCGCGACGCATCGGGACTACAGTTAAAAAGCGATCCAGCAGCACTGGCTCCAGAGCGATTACTGGTTTTAAAGCTTCGCGGCACAATCCAATCATTTTTTAATGCTACTAGAAAAGTTAACGGCTTAGAGTTCATAGACGAGGAAGAACTCTTGGGTGATGAGCTCGATGTGTCACCAGTCATCTACCTAATGGTGCCAGATGCGCTTGCATTAAATCAAATATCTGTACTATGGAGTCGATGGTCATCTGGACAAAAGCTAGATACAGGCTTAACACCATGGCGTGATGTATTTGCCACTTTAAGAGATATTCGCGTTTGGGGCCCGCAAGATCGTTTGCGAGAAGACGCAGTAAAAATGATTGCTGAAGAAATTGATGCAATGGACGACAGCGATTTGATACGACTTGAGGTTGAGCTGATTTTTAGAAAAATAAACGCACATTTTGAAGCAGTAGAAAAAGAGTTCGTTTCAGGAGTTACTAAAGCAGGCGGTCGTGTCATAAGTCGTAGCCGTCTCCCTGAGATTGCATACCACGCAGTATTAGTTGAATTAACGGCAGCTTCAGCAAGACAAATTATTGAAATGTCACCGACCAGTATTGCAGGACTTGATTCGGTAATGCATATTCGCCCGCAAAGCATAGCTACGAGGATAGAGGTGGCTGATACGGTCGCAGGAGCAGATCATGAATCTGTTGTGGTTAGTCGTTCTGCGATTTTAGCTCTGCTAGATGGTAATGTAGTTGCGAATCATCCGCTTTTAGCAGGCGCTTTAATTGTTGATGACCAGTTTGGATTGGAGCCTTTAACCCAAGTAGCCGACAGACATCATGGAACAGCAATGGCTTCTTTGATACTACATGGTGACAGGAATAGAACGGAGGATCAGTTAAAACGAAAGGTTCATGTCGTTCCAGTTCTTAGTGCTTACGATAGATTCCCAAGCGACAAGCTCGTGATAGATTTAGTTTATCTAGCAGTTCATGCCATGCGCGATGGCAGTGACCCTACCGCGCCAGAGGTATTGATAGTAAATCTGTCTTTGGGTAATTCGCGTAGACCCTTTCAAGGAAAAATGTCTGCTTGGGCTAGGCTAATAGATTTGCTTTCATACAAGTTCGGAATCCTATTTGTCGTTAGTGCAGGTAATCACAATACACCTTTCGAGGTGACACAATATTCTAAATTTACAGAATTTGAGTCAGCTAATGATGTTGATAGGGCAAAGGCTTCGGTCGGCGCGCTGGGACAACTGATTGCTAAGAGGCGTTTACTTTCTCCTGCTGAATCTGTGAACGCAATAACAGTGGGTGCTGCGAACCTAGATTTTGTGTCTGTAGCAGATAGGCTGCTAGCAAGATCGAGTTTAGACCCATTTCCAAATCTTGTTAATGCGAATCCATCGAGCGCTCTAGGCCCTGGTTTCGCAAACAGCGTAAAACCAGAGGTCTTAATGTCTGGCGCAAAGGAGCGTCTAAGTTTTGTGGCGAGTGGTACGGTATTGTCTGTAAAGTCAACTACGGCAGCCCGCGCGCATGGACTTAAGGTTGCAGCGCCGCCTGGTAGCGGACTCGAGCGGGCCGAGCACTTCACTAGTGGCACTAGCGCATCTGCTGCACTAACGTCGCGCACCTGCCATCAAATACATGATGCTCTTGAAGAGGTATACGGCAATTTATTTACAAACCTTACTCATAGGGAGCGTGCTGCTTTATTAAAAGCATTGCTAGTTCACACTGCGCAATGGCCAAAAGCCACAGCTAGTCTCATAAAAGAGGTTCTTGGCCCCTTTGATAATAAGCAACATATTCGTCAGAAAGATAATGTCAGAAGATTTCTTGGTTACGGACTGGCAGACCCAGCAGCTGCAATTGCCTGTGCAGATGATAGAGCCACATTTTGGGCCAGCGGTATTTTGCGTAGAGACCAGATAGTTACTGTAGATGTACCTATTCCAATTTGCGTGAATGGGCTAAAAGAATGGCACGCACTTTACGCAACTCTAGCGTGGTTCACACCGGTTTCACCTGGACGTCAATCGTATAGGGCTGTGCGTCTCAAACTCATAGAGCCAACTGAATTGGAGTCACTAAAGGTGGCGGCATCTAAGCTGCAACCAGATTTAAATCAAAGCCGTAGAGGGACTGTTTTTTCACAGAGGTGGGACGGCCTTAAAGCTCCGGCAGTCAATGCAGAACAAGTAGTTAGATTTAAAGTTCAAAGAGAACCTGATCAAGGCATCGTGGTGGATGATCCGATAACTTTCGGATTTGCGGTGACCTTTACTATGCCAGGAGTGATGCAAATCTATGAACAAGTCCGAGGCAGGCTGGAAATTGTTCCTAAGGTTAGGATTCAGTAGAGTGCTGATTAGAATAGATATCGCCTCAGTAGTGTCCCAACGTTTCCCCATCAGAACACCGTAAGTCAATGATTTACTTGCCAAATATCGCATTTCAGTCTGGTCTCGATTTGAACATCGAA
>JAYWGO010000049.1:0-23829 GCA_043778205.1 Polaromonas sp.
GGCGCGCGGTGCAAAAGCTAGCCTAGCGCGCCCTGACTTCGCGCGTGATTTTGGAAGATTTTGCAGCAAGGCCACACTCAAGCGGCGCAAACGTACAAAAGCAGGGAAAGCAATCTTCAAGGGCCTTAGAAAGACCAAGAGTTTCAAGAAAAATAGCCCTGCCGCCCAAGAAAATACTCAATAGATAGCTACGCTATTAATAGCGCACAACAACAAGCAGCTCAATTGCGCCGCAGCTCTTTCATGCGTTCTTCAAAGTAACTGCCCACGGTATAGCGCTCAGACAACTTTACCTCCCGGTGCGGATGCAAAAACAAGGGCAATGAGACCCGGCTGCGCTGCGCTGCGACACCGGTGGGGTTGAGCACGCGGTGCGTGGTGGAAGGGTAGTAGTGGCCGCTGGCCTCTTCCAGCATGTCGCCAATGTTCACAATCAGCAAGCCAAAATCGCAGGGCACGTCATACCACTGCTTGTCTTGGCCCAGCACCTGCAGGCCCGGCTCACTGGCAGCGGGCAGCAGGGTCAGCAGGTTAATGTCGCCATGCGCAGCGGCGCGCTCGCTGCCTGTGGGCTCGTCGCCGCGCAGGGGCGGGTAGTGCAGCACCCGCAGCAGGGTTTCTTGGCAGCCGTCGATCATGCGCGGCAGCGGCATGCTGTAGCGCGCCTTGACCTCGGGCGGAGAGCAGTCCTCTACCCACTGCAGCAAGGTGGTGGCCAGGTTGGTGCCATCGGCATAGTAGCGGCGGGCGGCATCGCTGACTTGGCTGGGGTAGCGGCCCCAGGGGTAGATGTGAAAAAACTCTTTGAGGTCTTTCACCGTATTGCCTTTGGCTGTCTCGCTGACAGCGGGCGAAAAATAACCATCGAGTTTGTCAGCGTCCCAAGGGTACTGGTACTTTGCATCGGTGGCAAAAAACGCCAACCATTCAGCGTAAATCCCGCTCACCAAGCCGTGCTGTAGCGGGTGGTTTTTCAGCACCCCAAAACCGGTTGCGTGCAAGCTTTCGCAAAACTGCGCAGGCGCTTGTGGACTGGCGAAATCGACGATGGGAAATTGCATGGCGCATGGCTCCTAGACGACAGATGATTTTACAGCCAAGGCCCCAACAGCGCAGTCTCTAGCGCCTCTTTGGCCGCTGCTGCGTCCAGCGTCATGCACGCACTGGACACCGGCATGCTTGCGCCCCAGCCCGCTTGGGGGTACTGCATAAAGGCTTGGCGCTGCAGTACGGTTTGGCCTTGGGCAATGCCTTCGGTCACTACGCGGATCGGGCCCGTTTCGGTGGTGAAGAACTGGGGGTGGGTGAGGTAGACAAAAGCCAGCACGTCATGGCCAAAGCAGCCCTCAAAACCGCTTTGGTGCACGAAGCGGCTGCCGTAAAAATTAGCGTAAAACCGCACAGCGTGCAGCAGCGCATCGGTGGCGGGGTGCTTATGGGCTTGGGCAACTTGTTCAAACAGCGTCACAGGCAAAAGCATTTTGTGGGTGGCATCCAGCCCCACCATGGTCAGCGCAAAGCCTGCGGTAAACACCTGGTCTGCAGCATGGGGGTCGTTCCAAATGTTGGCCTCTGCCACCGGCGATACATTGCCCGGTTCGGTGACAGTGCCGCCCATCAGCACCACATTTTTAACCAGCTTGGGCAGCAGCGGCTCAAGCTGCAGTGCCAGTGCAATATTGGTCAATGGCCCCACCGGAACCAGCGTGATTTGGCCGGGGTATCGGCGCGCCATGTCTACAATAAACTGCGCCGCACTGCGCGTTTCCGGCGCGCGTGGCGTGGGGTTGGTGCTGCGGCTGGGCTGGTTACCCAGGCCGTCTTTGCCGTGAATATAGTCGGGCGGGGCTTCGGTGTGCTTTGCCAGTGGTGCAGCAGCACCTTGGGCAATAGGAATGGCGCCATGCTGGGGCTGGCCGGTAAGGTGGGTGAGGTACAGCGCATTGGTGGTGGCCTGCGCTACCGTCACATTGCCAAACACGGTGGTAATGCCCAGCACTTTGATCTGCGGGCTGGCCAGTGCGTAATACAGCGCCATGGCATCGTCTACACCGGGGTCGGTGTCATAAATAACCCAGTGCTGCTGTGCCAGTGGCATCGTTGGTGTAGAAGAATTCATAGGCTTATTGTTGCATCAAATCCAACACGGCTTGGTGCGTGGGGATGCTGCTTTGTGCGCCCAGCTGGGTGCAGGTCAGCGCGGCAGCAGCGCTGGCTTGGCGCAGGGCTTGCGGCAAGCTTGACAGCGCGCTGCCCTGCGGCGCACCCGCCCATTCACCCGCCAAAGCAGCCACCAGTGCGCCGCAAAAAGTGTCGCCAGCAGCGGTGGTGTCTACCACGGCTACTGGCCATGCGGCTTGCTTGTGCAGGGTGCTATTGCCTTGCGCGTCGCGCACACGCGCCAGGCAGCCTGCACTGCCCAGCGTCACTACCACACAGGGTGCTTGCAGTTGCATCAGCTGGTCTTCCAGCGTGCTGTGGGCAGAAGTGAGCACTGCCAGTTCGCCTTCGTTCACCACCAAAATATCCACCAAGTTCAGCAGTGCTGGCGCCAGTGCCTGTGCGGGCGCGACGTTCAGTACCACTTGTATACCGTTGCTACGGGCCGCTTGTGCATAGGCCAGCACGGTCGGCAGGGGGGTTTCTAGCTGCATCAGCAAGTGGCTTACGCCCTGCAGGCTGGGCATGTGCTGGGCCAGGTGTTCGGGCAGCAGATCCAGGTTGGCTCCCGGTGCCACGGTGATGGCATTTTCACCATCGTCTGAGACGCAAATAAATGCCGTACCCGTGGGCTGCGCTGCGCTGTGCACCGTGTGCATGTGCACGCCAGCGCGGCCAAGCGAGTCAGTTAAGGTGGCGGCAAACGCATCACGGCCCAGTGCCAGCAACATGGCTGTAGGCGCACCGCCTGCGCGTGCGCAGGCCACCGCTTGGTTAGCCCCTTTGCCACCCGGAAAAGTTTGGAACTGCGAGCCCAGCACGGTTTCTCCTGGTGCAGGAATATGCGCAGCGCGCACCACAAAATCAACATTGGCAGAGCCTGCAACTAGAACCATGGCATCCTCGAATTTGATTGGTAAATAAGGCTATTGACCAATAAATAATAGCACAGCCAGCTATTAAAAAAATAGCGAAGATAATTTTTACCGCAGAATTTTCATAACCACTAAGGAGTGCTGTCAGTTACCACCACACCCAGTACCAAGCCGCTTTGCACGGCTGCGGCTAACCAGGCGCTGAAGTCAAACGCAGCGTCTGAACAGTCCAGCGCATGCGCTAGGCACAGGCCATTGCACACCGCTTGGGTAAAGGTCTGCTCAGCCTGTGCCAGCACACGCACACGCGGGGCAAAACCTGTGCGCCATACTAGTGCAGTTTGCCCAGCACCGGCGCGCAGCAAAGCGGCAGCGTCGCCCAGTGTGCCTTGGCCTTGGTGCGCCAGCACGATGGCAGCGGCAGGGTAGGTACTGGCCAGCACGCGCACACCGGGGGCCATAGTGAGCTTTAAGTTTTCCGGCGCATGCTGGGCCAGGGCGGCAAAACTGGCGGTATCTTGGCTGCAGTCGGCTGCACCAGCGCAGGTGTGCAGCGCCCATTCAATCTGCGCTACATCGGCCAAATAAGGCGTGTCGGCCAATTGCGGCGAGGCGGCCAAAAACGCTGCGAGCTGGTGGCCCCAGTGGGCTAAATCGCCGCGCTGCGGTGGGTGCTGGTGCCAAAAATCATGTGCCAATGGGGCAAAATTCTCGGGGCTTACCAGCTGCTCTGTGACTGGGTAGGCCGCTTGCAAAGCACGCTGTGCGTTGGCATGGGCGTTTGTGCGGTAGGCTGCCAAGCCGCGTGAAGGCGGGTCTGCCTGCGCCGTAAAAATAGCCGCTAGCAAACCATTTTGCTGCTGAATCAGCTGCGCGTGGGCCAGCTGCGCTTGGGTTGGCGCGCCTGCGTTCATGCAGCGTGCGCTATCGCATCTGCACGTTCGGCTTCGTCCAGCAAGGTTTGCAGCGGCGCAATAGCGGTGTCCCACTCAATCAAGGCGGGCACCTGCCCCAAGCGTTGCACGGCTTGGGCGTAGACGCGCCATACGCCATCACACACACGTGCGCCATGGTCGTCAATCACGATATCGGCCATCTCACAATGCCCTGCCAGGTGAATCTCGCCCGCGCTGTGCGGGTCAATCGCAGCCAGCCACTGGGCACAGCTTTGCACGGCAACTTCGGTATCGCGCGCACCCATGCTTTGACTTTGGGCATTTAATGCGTTGACGTACAGGTTGTTCACATCCACCAGCAGTTGGCAGCCTGTGCGCTGGGTCAGTGCGTTTAAAAAATCGGGCTCGCTACGGTCGCTGCCCGCCATGTTGACATAGGCAGATAAATTTTCTACCAACATACGGCGCTGCAAACGGTCTTGTACGCGCTGCACATTGGCGCACAGCACGTCCAGCGAGGCGCTGTTAAAGGCAATTGGCAGCAAATCAGCTGCATGCACATCGGCCCCGTCCAGGCTGCCGCGCGCAAAGCAGGCATGGTCGCTTACGCGCACGGGTTCTATGCGCTGTACCAAGCGGTGCAACCTGTCCAAGTGCCAAGCATCTACGCCGCTGGCAGAACCCAAACCTAAGCCGACACCGTGCAGGCTAATGGGGTAATCCTCGCGTGCCTGCACTAAGGTAGCTAATGCAGCGCCACCGTCTGCAAAGAAATTTTCAGAATGAACCTCTAAAAATGCCACGCAAGGCAAGGTCTGCAGCACCTGCGCGAAATGTGGGTGCCGCCAGCCGATGCCTGTTGTTTTAGAGGACATTGGGGGCGTTCTCTGGGCATACGGGGCGACGTTTGTGCGCTCTTAAACCCAGCAATACCTTAGCTCTTCTTCTCGGCACCTTTTTCCATAGCGGCTTTTTTAGCTTGCTCGGCGGTCATGCCCTTCATCGACACGCAAGTGCCTTTGGCGGCGTACTTCCACTCACCTTTGTCGTTGTCTACGGTTGCTTGGCCTGCGCATGAATGCGTACCCGCCAAGTTGGCGCAGTCGTTTTGGCCCGCTTTGGCAATGCCGTAGCATTTTTCTTTGTCTTGTGCGACAGCGGGGGTTGACATTAAAACAGTAGACAAAAGCGAAGCAGCGGCGGCTGCAATCAAAGCACGTTGGTTCATAAATTACTCCAGTTAAAGTTGAGGTTTAACTGTAGCCAACATCTACTGGCTGCAGTTAAACTTAAGTCTGCGCATTGCTTATTTTCTTACGGCCTGCGCAGTGTATTTTTGTAAAAATGCGCAATACGTCACAGCAAATCTGAAATCGTATCCCATACCTCGGCAGGTATACGTCCGTTATAGCGCTCTACCAGCTTACCCGTCTTGTCAATCAACAAGGTAGTGGGCAACTGTGCGCGTTGCAGTTGGCTGCTGCCCAGGTTGTCTTTGTAGCTTGCTTCACCCGACCACAACTGTACACCGCGCTGCTTAAGCGGAACCGACTTATTGATGATGGCGTTGTAGCTGTCCACATCTTGCATGCGCCGATCGGTGCTGACCAGTACCAGTTCAAAAGGTTTGTCGGCCCAGCCTTGCATGTTTTGCCGCAACTCGCCCATTTTGTCGCGGCACACGGCGCAGTCGGTTGACCAAAACATCACCAGCACCACTTTGCCTTTGAGCGACTTGAGCTCAAAGGCTTTTTTATCGAACGTGTTTCCCTCGATCATGGGTGCAGCGGTAGTTGCTGCTGTTGTTGCTGCACTTGCCGGGGCTTTGGGCGCATCTTTTTGCGCATGCACAGGTAAGGCCACAGTCAAGCTGGCGGCCAACATGGCTGTGGCGAGCAACCTGGCAGTGCAACGGATGTCATAAACCATAATATTTCCTAAATGAGCGCAGCAATAGCAAAATGTTATGGGTAAGATAACACTAAGTGGCTATCTTCGTCGCTAAACTGCCTTTATTTATTACATCTCTACCTAGGACTGCCATGAGTTTTGAAACCGATGTTGCAGGCTTGCATGGTTATTTGCTGCGTTTTGCGCGTTTGCAGCTGCGTAACGATGCTTGGGCAGAAGACGCGGTGTCTGAAACTATGCTGGCTGCCATTGCCAAGCCGCAGTCGTTTGCGGGGCAATCGCAGCTTAAAACCTGGTTGGTAGGTATTTTGAAGCACAAGGTGGTGGACACTTTGCGGGCCAATTTGCGTGAGGTCAATGCCAGCGATATGCAAGGCGACCGTGAGAGCGAAGAACTAGACGCAATTGGCTTTCAAACCGACGGCCATTTTGCCGACCGACCTGCCCAGTGGGGCAACCCTGACCAAGATTTAGGCCAAAAACAATTCATGGTTGTGATGGAGGCTTGCGTTAACCAGCTGCCCCCAGTGCAAGGCCGGTTGTTTTTAATGCGCGAATGGCTGGAGATGGATGCCGATGAGGTGTGTAAGGAACTGGACATCACCGCTACAAACCTGTATGTGCAACTGCACCGAGCGCGGCTGCGTTTGCGCGCATGTTTAGAGCTTAATTGGTTTGGCCAGCAGGTCGCTAAGCTGGCCTAAAGCACCGAGTTTCGCTTTTACAGATACGCCGTTCCAAGGTTTACGTCCCTATATGTTCAACTACCCTTTTCGCCGCTCATGCAAAGAAGTCGCCAGTTTGGTGGTGGCCAGAGAAGACCGCCAGCTGCTTTTGCGCGAAAGGCTTGCTTTGCGCAGCCATATGTTTATTTGCCAAGCGTGTCCTATTTTTGAAAATCAAATACTTACCCTGCGCGGTGCCCTGCGCCAGTGGCGTAACTACAGCGATAACGACGACCCCGCGCCCCTGGACAAAAACCCCAAGTAAAGTACTGCCCCGCTGCATACGATGTATAAAGACGACACTTTTGGCTTAGTGTAAGTACGCCGTTTGGCACGGTCAACTTATCTGACGCATAATGTGGGGGCGTGTATCTGTTAGATACCGTAGTTGGTGATCGGTCAGTTTCGTGCAGGTATGTGTTTGCCAGGGACTCCATCGCTTTTTAATTGTGATTGATAGGAGTCCCATTCATGGGCAATAAACTGTACGTTGGCAATCTGCCATATTCTGTTCGCGACGAAGATTTGCACCAAGCATTCTCGGCTTTTGGCGGTGTTACCAGCGCTAAAGTGATGATGGAGCGCGATACGGGTCGTTCAAAAGGCTTCGGCTTTGTTGAGATGGCCAGCGACGCTGAGGCGTTAGCTGCTGTTGAAGGCATGAACGGCCAACAACTCGACGGCCGTGCCGTTGTAGTGAACGAAGCCCGTCCCATGGAAGCTCGTCCTCCACGCACTGGCGGTGGCGGCTTTGGCGGCGGCGGCGGTCGCAGCGGTGGCGGTAGCTACGGTGGTGGCGGCGGTGGTGGTGGATACGGCGGCGGCGGTGGCGGTGGCGGAAGCCGCAGCGGTGGCGGCGGCTACGGTGGTGGTGCTGGCGGCGGCGGTGGTGATGGCGGCGGTTTCCGCAGCCCTTACGGCGGCGGCGGTCGCAGTGGCGGCGGTGGCGGCGGCGGCGGTGGCCGTGGTGGCTACTAAACCTAAAGCTCACTTTTCGTGAAAAAAGCCCCGTTCAGGGGCTTTTTTGTTGTGTGGCTTCCTTTTTTGCAACCAGTGCAGGGCACAGACCGGGGTAAAATCGTAAGAATGACGTAACTTCGTGTAAAGAAAGTAAGGCGTAAGATGCGCCATGGCATGCACTCGCAAAGCTGAGTTGGCTATGCGATACTGGTATATAACTATTTTGGGTGACTACACAATGGGATTTTTCAACTGGTTTTTAGCCAAACCCGCAGTCAAACCCGCGCACTCTGCCCAGACGGATATCCATTCCACCTTGGCCGATGCTACGCGCCCTTTTATGCCAGGTGGCGCTAAAGCGGCGGCGGCTCCACTGTCGGGTGAAGGTGTGCCTGCCAGCCGCACAGAACAGCGCCGCACCGAGCGCAATGCGCGCAGAGAGCTATTGTTTCAAGTGGTGCGCGAGTCGATGGTGCGGGTGGGTGTTTTGTCCTCTGCTTTCAAGTTCAAAGTGCTGGCCTTAGACCAACGCGGCCGTACGTTTTTAGTCATGATTGATTTGTCTGCAGAGTTTGCGGGCGAGACTAACAAGCTCGCAGAAATCGAGGCGTTGATATCGCAATCTGCCAAGAACCGCTTTGAACTGGTGGTGCAGGCGGTGTATTGGCGCTTTTATGAGACTGCGGCGAGCGCTGCTGCAAACCGTCCTGGCGCGGCTGGGGCACACTCTCCGCAGATGGGAGTACACAGCAATTCCAGGCCTGTGCCTTTGTCGGCGCAGCCTTACCCTATGGTGCCTAGCGCAGAGCCTGTGCGCACTGCTGCGCAAGGCCTACAAGCACCGCTTGCATCCGCACTACCTGTGTCGGCTCTAGTGCCCCCCCCGTTGGCCAAAGTCGCCCCCGACCAAGCTGATACGCAAGTCTTATTCGCTCGCACGGTAGCTCAACCACGTGAAGACGTGCCAGCGCGCAGCACGGCTGACCCGCTAGACCATGACGAAGTTGAGGCCTTTAAAAGGGCCTTGGCATCCGGCGCGCAGCCTGGGTTGTCTATTCCGTTGGGCGGTGCTACACCTGCAGCCTACACCGCTGCCCAAGCTGCCAAAGCGGCCTTGGCAGCAGCACCAGCGGCAGCGGCGCAGAGCATGGCTGCAGCGGCTGCGGCCAAAGCCGCCTCCATGGCGGCGATTCGCAATAAGCTGCTGCTGACAGGCTACGAAGACACCGAAATGCCCGACCCTGACGCGCCAATACTTAGCGCCACCCAGTATGGTGAGCTGCGCTAACCGCGCAACAACACAGCTGGTTATTTTCATACCGTAAACCTCTAGCGACACGTTAAGTTCTGCTATGGATGTCAGCCAAATGGTAGAGGCGATAGATGCGCTGGATGCCCACGACGCACTGCAGTGCAAGCTAGGCCACGCGGGCTGGAAACTACTTGCCCCGTATTTGTCTATGCGGTTTTTGCAAACCGGCACCGTGCTGATGCACGAAGGCGAGAGCGACCGAGAGCTTTATATTTTGGTGCAGGGCGAGCTGGCGCTGCAAGTACGCGGCACCACCATTGCTACGCTGTTGCCCGGCTCGGTGGTAGGCGAAGGCACTTTCTTTTCAGGCAAGCCGCGCAGCGCCACCATCATGGCCAGTACACCGGGCGTAGCCTGTCTGCTAGCTTGGGATAAATTTGAAGCCATGTCAGCGCAGTACCCCAAGCTGGCGCTTGATTTGACCAAGGGCTTGGCTGCAGTCTTAGCAGCGCGTATGCGCGAGGCTATCTTGGTGGGCCATTTTGTCTAACGCGGCGACCACCGGTACACCTCGAATTCTTTTAAAACCGTATGCAAAACTCACTTGCTGTAGCTGACTACCTTAGAAGCCATATGCGCACCGTACCCGACTGGCCTGTGCCGGGTGTGCAGTTTCGTGACATCACCCCGCTGCTACAAAATCCGCGTGTATTTCGGGTGCTGATCGATGCATTTGTACACCGGTACATGGACCCCGCTTTGCGCCCCGATGTGGTGGCTGGCTTAGACGCACGCGGTTTTATTTTGGGCGCGGTGGTGGCCTACGAACTCAATGTTGGTTTTGTACCTATACGTAAAAAAGGCAAACTTCCGTTTACCACTGTAGAAGAAACCTACGAGCTGGAATACGGCAGCGCTACGGTAGAACTGCACACCGATGCGGTAAGCCCCGGCCAGCGCGTGCTGCTGATTGACGATCTGATTGCCACAGGCGGCACCATGATGGCGGGCAAAAAACTGCTGGAAAAACTCGGCGCCATAGTCATGGAAGGCGCGGCCATCGTAGATTTGCCGGAGCTCGAAGGCTCGGCCAAGCTGCGTGCAAGCGGCTTGCCATTGTTTACGCTGGTAGATTTTGCCGGGCATTGACCGGCATTACAGGCCTCTTTGAGTCCTTAGATTATTTACCCAAAGTTACAAAGCGCCTACGTAGCTTTGCATAAACTGGCGTGCATCTTGCACAAAGATAGCGTTAAATAGAACCTACAACAGCGCAATACAAGCGCAGCAGAAAGG
This sequence comes from Polaromonas sp., assembly GCA_043778205.1. Taxonomy (GTDB): domain Bacteria; phylum Pseudomonadota; class Gammaproteobacteria; order Burkholderiales; family Burkholderiaceae_C; genus JAAFIP01. The sequence goes on from JAYWGO010000049.1 coordinate 10,076, forward strand.
GATTTCTATGAACGCAGCAACTTCCTTGCACAGCACAAGCCCCAGCCCTGGCAATTACAGTAATGGTACGCCTACAAAACACCCATGGTGGGCCGCAGCAGGCGTTTTGGTAGTGTGTGCCCTGGCTGTAGCGGCCGCAGTGGTGCATGTGAGCAAACCACCCATGGAACCTCGTGCACGCGGTTTTTGGCCCATGTTCAAGCTAAGCGCGCCAGTGCAAGAAATTAAAGGTGCCCAGGGCCCGCAGGGTGTGCAAGAGGCACCCGCCAGCGCGGCAGCCGTACCGTCCAGTGCGCAGCCATGGCTGCGCAGCGCGCCCAAACCTTAAATAACCCGCCCAAAGATTACCAGCCAAGGCGGTTAGGCTGGCTAGCTCAGCACCACCGAGCTTAAGCGCCTGCGGTAAGTCGCCACGGTAGGGTCTTGGGGTGGAATCTGGCCATCGGCTACTTTGACTTTAGGCGGCTCGATAATTTCCAAGATGGCGACATAGGTTTTGCGTGCCTTTTCATCGGCCCAGGCTTTGTCGCGCATCAAAATCTCCAGAAGCTCGTCCATTGCGGCGGTCCAGTGACGCTGGCCTGCGTGCAGCTGGGCCAGTGCAAAGCGGGCTTCAAAATCACGTTTGTTGGCCGCTATTTTCAAGCTTAACTCTGCTGTGGCTGCGGGAATGCTTGCACAAGCAGCTGCATAATCCATAGCATCGAGTATGCGCTGCGCGGCATCGAACTTGCGGTTGGTGCTGACCTGGGCGATCACCGGTGCCAGCGCCACTTTAGCGTCGTCGTCTAAGCCCGCTTGCAGCAGGCTGCGCAGCAAGTCAAAGCGTGCGGCATCGTTGTCGGGGGCCAGAGCTACGGCTTCGCGCAGCACGGCTATCGCGTCTGCGCTGCCGGGCACCAAAGGCGTTTCTTCTGTTAACTCTAGTTCGGCGGGCGCGTCTGGCGCAGGCAGTAAGTGCTTGTCCAAAAACTCGCGCACTTTGCCCTCGGGCAGCGCGCCGGTAAAGCCGTCCACAGGCTGGCCGTTTACCATCAGCGCGCAGGTGGGCAGGCTGCGTACGCCAAAGGCGCTGCAGATTTGCTGCTCCTTGTCGGCGTTGATTTTGACCAATTTGAAGCGCCCAGCGTAGGCGACCTCGAGTTTTTCTAGCACCGGGCCTAGGGAGGTACAGGGCCCGCACCACGGAGCCCAAAAATCCACCAGTACGGGCGTGGTCATGGAGGCTTCTACCACCTCTGCGTCAAAATTTTGGATGCTTGCGTCGATCATAAAAAGGGTATGCCGGGAAAAGTGAGGGCTAAGTTAAAAAAAGTGTGAGAAAAAAGGGTGAAAAAAAGGGTATGAAAAGAGGTGGGAGAAGCCGGGGAGGGTGGGTAAAATTAAACCATGAAAAATATTCAAATAGGCGTACTGATGGGTTCTAGCTCAGACTGGGACACGATGCAGCACGCAGTGCAGATTTTGACCGATTTTGGCATTCCCCACGAAGCCTTGGTGGTCTCAGCGCACCGCATGCCTGACGATATGTTTGCATATGCCAGCGCGGCTGCGGGCCGAGGTCTGCAGGCCATCATAGCCGGAGCAGGCGGCGCAGCCCACTTGCCAGGCATGCTGGCCGCTAAAACCACCGTGCCCGTGCTGGGCGTGCCCGTGGCTTCTAAACACCTGTCGGGCGTAGACTCGCTGCACAGTATTGTGCAAATGCCCAAAGGCATACCCGTAGCCACCTTTGCCATCGGCGCAGCCGGTGCCGCCAACGCCGCACTGTTTGCCGTGGCCCTGCTGGCCAGCCATGACGCAAGCCTGCTTGCGCAGCTGGACGCCTACCGGCGCAAGCAAACTGAAACAGCCCGCGCTATGGTGTTGCCGCCTGTGTTGGGCTGAATACCTCAGTACTTTAATACCTAAGCGTCCTTCGGGTCCGGTATTAAAGCGTTAAAGTATTTGCCTGTTAAGGTATTCCAGCACCCCGTTTTCGCCCCCAGCCACTACACCATCTGAAACACCATGAAACCTATTTTCCCCGGCATAGTTCAACCCGATGGCCGCCAGCCTACCTTAGGGGTCATGGGCGGCGGGCAGCTGGGCCGTATGTTTGTGCAGGCCGCGCAGCGGATGGGCTACTTTACGGTGGTGCTGGACGCAGACCCGGCCAGCCCAGCGGGGCAGGTAAGCCAGTACCATATTGCGGCGGACTATTTGGACGAGCAAGGCTTGGCCCAGCTTATGCAGCGCAGCGCCGCCATTACCACCGAGTTTGAAAACGTGCCCGCCCCGGCGCTGATGACGCTGGGCGCGCACCGCCCCGTAGCGCCCAGCGCCGACTGCGTGGCCATTGCGCAAGACCGGCGCATGGAAAAAGCCCGGCTAACCCAGATAGCGGCCACCTCAGGCGTAGGCCCCGTGCCCTATGCGGTGATTGACAGCGCCGCCGACCTGGCCAGCGTGCCCGACCACTGCCTGCCCGGCGTGCTCAAAACCGCTACCCTGGGCTACGACGGCAAAGGCCAAGCCAGAGTGCAGACGCGCGAAGCGCTGGCGGCGGCCTGGGCGCAACTGGGCAGCGTGCCCTGCGTGCTAGAGCAGTTTGCCCCACTGGCCGCTGAATGCTCGGTGATCGTAGCGCGCGGGCCAGACGGGCAGATGGTAACCCTGCCGGTGGCCCGCAACACGCACATTGACGGCATTTTGGCTGTCAGCGAGGTATATGAAGAGAATCTGCCTACCGCCCAAGCAAATGCTGCACAAGCAGCTACTAAAGCTATAGCAGAGGCTTTGGACTATGTGGGCGTGCTGTGCGTAGAATTTTTTATTCTGCAAGATGCACAAGGCAAACTCAGCGAGACCAGCCCGCTGGCCGTGAACGAGATAGCACCACGCCCCCACAACAGCGGCCACTGGAGCATGGACGGCTGCAATATCAGCCAGTTTGAACTGCAGGTACGCACCCTGTGCGGCTTGCCACTGCCCCAGCCGCGCCAGCACAGCGCCAGCATCATGCTCAACCTGCTGGGCGATGTATGGCTGGGCGCTGGCAATGGCACTAGCACTGGCGGTGCAGCAGCAGCGCCCGACTGGGCCCGTGTGCTGGCCCTGCCCGGCACCCATTTGCACCTGTATGGCAAGCTAGAACCCCGCAAGGGCCGCAAAATGGGGCATCTAACCATCACCGCAGCCAGCGCCGCACAAGCCCGCAGCATAGCCGCGCAAGCCGCTGCTGTTCTGGGACTGCCGTTTGCAGCGTAAAGCAGTATCAAACTGCCTCTAACCTGCCTCAGCCTGCGTAAATCTAGCCAAGCCATGAACGAAATCCCCCTCACGGTAGCTGCAGCGGCTGCGCGGCTCAAGGCGGGTGGCCTGGTGGCTTTTCCTACCGAAACTGTCTACGGCCTGGGCGCAGATGCGTCTAACGATGCTGCCGTGGCGCAAATTTTTGCGGCCAAAGGCCGTCCCGCCGACCATCCGCTGATCGTGCATGTGGCAGACGCTGCGGGGGCAGACCATTTTGCCGCCAGCATGCCCGCCTTTGCCACCGCACTGGTCAGCGCCTTTTGGCCAGGGCCGCTGACGGTGATTGTGCCGCGCCGCCCAGGGGTGGGCACGGCCGCGGCAGGCGGCCAAAACTCGATCGGCCTGCGCTGCCCAGCCCACCCTATGGCGCTGGATTTGCTGCGCCAATGCGCCGCACTGGGTGTGGCAGGCTTGGCCGCGCCGAGTGCCAACAAGTTTGGCAAAGTCAGCCCCACCACCGCCGCGCATGTGCGCAGCGAGTTGGGCGGTGAGGCGGGTAGTGGCACAGGCTTAGCGGTGCTGGACGGCGGGGCCTGCAGCGTAGGCATTGAGTCCACCATCATCGACTGCACCCGCGCTGCGCCGGTGCTGCTGCGCCCCGGCGTGCTCAGCAAGGCCCAGATGGAAGCCGCCATGGGCTGCAAGATACTATCAAATGAGGAGCTGCTTGTGCAGCATTTCCTTGGGTCAGAGCATGATAATGCTGCAAAAGACAGTCTTTCAGCAACTATCCAAGCACCCAAAGCCTCTGGCACGCTAGAGGCCCACTATGCACCCAACGCGCGCCTGCGCTTGATGGATGCCAAGGCGCTGCAAACCGCGCTGGACCTGCTGGGCGCTGAGGCCGCGCACATTGCGGTGTACTCCCGCGCCATCTTGGCATCCAAGTCCAGCCGCATCCTTCGCCGCCGCATGCCTGACGACGCACTGGCCACAGCGCAGCAGCTGTTTGCCGTGCTGCGCAGCTTTGACGACCAAGCCGTTAAGCTTATTTGGGTAGAAAACGTGCCGCCCGATGCCGACTGGGACGGCGTGCGTGACCGGTTGCAGCGGGCTTCTTCAAGCCAAGCCTAGCACCCACCAAGCACCCCATGCCAGCGCGCAGTGCGCCAAATCGGCGCGCTTCACCAGCGCTTAACCCAAGCAAGTTAAGATAAGCCTTTAAATACGCACCCACAGCGGTGCAGCAAGCTATGTGGAGAGTGATGCATGAAATTGAATGTTGCTAACGGGCTGTTGGGCCAAAGTGTGGGGCGCTGGTGCAGCGCAGCCGCTGTTGCCAGCGCCGTCCTGCTAGGCGCGTGCGGCGGCGGCACCACCACGGTAGAGCCTTTTGTACCCAGCCGCGCCATAGCGCTGGGCGATGGCGTGGCCGACGTAGGGCAGGCTGGCGGCGCGGTCTATTCGGTTAACGATGGCAGCAACACCACCTGGGTGCAAGAAGTTGCGTCTAACTACGGCCTGGGCTTGAAAGCCCAGGCGGCTGGTGGCCAAGGCTGGGCCCGAGGCAATGCACGCATTGCCCTGAAGCCCGACGCTGCAGGCAGCAGTACCAATTTGACCCTGAACGAGCAGTTTGACGCATTTTTAGCGGGCAACAGCCTGGCCACGGGCGACATCATCATGCTCAGCGGCGGTACCAGCGACCTGCTGGTGCAAGCTGGCAGCGTGCAAGCGGGCACCATCAGCGTTGCGCAAGGCGTGGCCAACGCGCAAGCGGCAGGCCGCGCGCTGGGCGAGCTGGCGCGGCGCATTGCCGCCAGCGGTGGCAAGCATGTGGTGGTAACGGGGCTGTACGACCTGGGCCGCTCGCCCTACGCGGTTAGCGCGGGGTTGGGGGCGTTTTTGTCTAGGGCGACTGGCGCGTTCAACGAAGCGCTGCTGATCAACATGGTTGATCTGGGGGCCAACGTGCTGTACGTAGACGCGCCCTACCAGTACAACCTGCTGCTTAACCAGCCTTCAAACTACGGTTATGTTAACTCTACAACTGCGGCCTGCACCACGCCTACGGCACTCACCTGCACGGCCAGCACCATTGTGGCGGGGGCTAATTACAACGCCTACCTGTTTGCCGACGACCGCTACCTTACCCCATCGGCCCAGCGCAGCTTTGGCAGCAGCGCCTACAACCGCATGAAATCGCGCTGGTAAGCCGCGCAAGTTCATTCAAAGCGCAGCGTGCAGGCCGCGCAAGTTCATTTAAAGCGCGGCGTGCAGGCCGCGCGTGAAGGCCTCTTCTAGTACCGAGTAGCCCGACCAGTCGCTGTGTGCAAAACGCAAGCGGGCTGTGTGCGGCGCGGCGCGGGGTGCGTAGCGCAGACCTGATCGCTCTGTTTTTAATAGCTGTTTGTGCAGCGTTTCCTTGGGCCATAGGCCTATTTGGCTTACAAATTGCGGTGTAGGCACGGCCATGGCATGGCCGTAGCGGGTGATGTTGACTTGCACGGCGCGCTGGTCTATGTCGGGGTGGGCTTGCCGCAGGTCGGCCAGGGTCTCGTCCCGGTGCTGGGCCCACGGCTTGGCCAGCACAGTGCGGCGTGCCAGTGGGCTGGTGCCCAAAGCGCGGTAGTAGGTCAGCACGCTGGGGCCAGGGGCAGTGCGGGTGCTTTGGTGCATGGCATCTACATAGCCTAGGCCGCCGGTGCTGGCATTGTCAGAATTGCCAGCATTCCCCGCATTGCCCGTAGGGGTCGCGCCGGGGTTGTAAATCACGTTGTCCCAGGCTGGCGCTGCACCTGCACCCCCGCCTGCACCACCACCTGCACTATCATCGCCCCCGGTGTCTTTGAGTGCTGCATTAATCTGCACATTGGCCACCAGCCAGCTGGCGTAGCGGGTGTGCAGCGCTGCTTGCTGCAAAAACCCCAGCTGCGTGCTGACAACGCGCTGGGCAATAAACACCGGCAGCGCCACAATGCAGCGCTGTGCTTGCCAGCGCTCAACCGCTTGGGTGTGCACATTCAGCGCGTCCACCGCCACGCCTGACTTGCCTTCGGTAATGCGCAGTACCACCCGGCCCGTGCGCAGGCGATCGCCCAGGGGCCTGGCCAAAGCCTGGGTTAAAAAAGCATTGCCTTGCGGCCAGGTCAGCACGCCGCCCGTTTGCAGGTCGCGTTCGGCAGCTTGGGCGGCCTGCGCGTCTAGGCTGCCCAGAGTAGCACCCAGCGCACCCGGCGCGCTAAAGCCGTGGCGCGCAGCAAAATAATGGATACCCGCCCACGCGCTTACCTCGTCCAAGCCCGCGCCGTAGTCGTCACGGCAGCAGTAGTCCAGGTACCAGCGCAGGTGGCTGTCTTGCAGCCCTTGCGCATCCAGGTATGCTATAAAGGGCATAGCTAGCTGTGCAGCATTTGCTTGGGCCACCGGTGTATTAGGTACAGGAATTTGAAACCCGCCTGTAGCGCGCCACTGCGCTACCAGCTTGGCAAACTGCGCGTACTGCGCCAGTGTGCTGGGGCCTACACCTGCGGTGGGCAGCAGGCCGTCTTGCCATGCGCCGTTAAAAAACAAGCGCTCTTGCGGGCTGTGGCACAGGTGGCGCTCGTCGTACTGCCAGCGGCCCGCAATGCGTTTGCGCAGGCCCAGTTCTTCTAAAAAATCTTGCACCTCGGGCGCTCCATCGCTGGGCACGGGCAGATAGTGCGCGCCCAGTGGGTGCGCCATGCCGGCCATGGTGCCTGCGCGGGCGTTGCCACCGGCGCTGTCTTCCAGCTCTAGCAGCGCAAAGTCGTCCAGGCCTTGCAGGCGCAGCGCGCGCGCCGCCGACAAACCGGCCACACCCCCCCCGGCTATCAGCGTGTGCACGCTGCGGGTGCTGCTGGGGCTGGCATTAGAGCCAGAGTTGTTGGAGCCTGGGCTATTTCCTGCGCTGTATTGTGTGCGCAGCAGGTGGCCGCGCTCGGGAGAGGTGCCGGTAAAGCCGCCGGTAATCTGGTGCGCAGGCTGGCAGCCTGCAAAACTTAGCGGCGCAAGTGCCGCCGCCGCCATGGCGCTGCGCCGCGTACGGCCCCAAGCACTAAGCTGCGCCTCGCCAAACTCAGCTTGAAGTTCAGCCCTGGGTGCGCTGGGTGTGTTGGGCTGGGCCGTCACCGCAGCACCTTGCCCCATTCTTCCTCAAAGGTGGTCACCAGCACTTGGTTAGACAGCCGGTTGGGCGGCATCTCTACCCGGGCCATGTCCAGCGGAAAGTCAAACAGCAGGGGCAGGCTTTGCAGGTTTAAAAACCGCATGCCATCGGGCAGGGCGGTGGGCAGGCGGTAGGGCCTGCGGCTGGCCAAAATAAAGCCCCATTCGCCAAAGCTGGGCACATGCGCGTGGTAGGGCTTGGCCGTCAAGCCTACTTCTTCGATGGTGCGCGCCACCGTCCAAAAGCTTTTGCGCGCCACCAGAGGGGAGGTGGTTTGCACCACTGCATAGCCGCTGGCGCTTAAGCGCTGGTCTAGCAGGGCATAAAAGCTGGCCGTGTACAGCTTGCCAATGCTGAAGTTGCTGGGGTCTGGAAAATCCACAATCACCACGTCAAACATGTCGGTACTGGCTTCTAAAAACGCAAACGCATCGGTGTTGATAATTTTGACTTTGGGCGAAGCCAGCGCGTTGCCGTTAAGCGCTGCCAGCGTGGGGTTGTGGGTAAACAGCCGCGTCATGTTGGGGTCTAGCTCCACCAAAGTGATCGACTCCACACTGGGGTATTTGAGTATTTCGCGCACCGCCATGCCGTCACCACCGCCCAGCACCGCCACCCGCTTGGGCGCGCCCTGCGCGGCCATGGCCGGGTGCACCAGCGCCTCGTGGTAGCGGTACTCGTCGCGTTGGGCAAACTGCAAATTGCCGTTTAAAAACAGTCGGTGCCCGGCGCGCCCGTGGGTTACCACAATGCGCTGGTAAGGCGAGTTTTCGCTGAACACAATCGGGTCTTGGTAAAACTTGTCCTCGGCCAACGAGGTAATGTGGTCGGCCCCGGCAAAGGCACCGCCCAGCAGGCCCAGTGCGGCCAGCGCGGCAATGGCATGGCTTTTAAAGGCCCGCAGCTCGTGCCTGAACAACCACAGCGCCCACAGCGCCACCGCCACATTCAGCAAGCCAAACAGCAGCCCCGTGCGCACCAAGCCCAGCTGGGGCACCAGCACCAGCGGAAAAGCCAAGCTCACTGCCAGTGCGCCCAGGTAGTCAAAAGTCAGCACCTGCGAGACCAGGTCTTTAAGCTGCGCATTGCGCTTCAAAATACGCATCACCAGTGGAATCTCTAGCCCTACCAGGGTACCCACCAGCATCACCATGCCGTACAGCAGCGGCCTGAAACTTTGCGGCGCATAGGCGTTGGCCAAAAACAGCACCGCCGGCAGCGCACCGCCTACCACGCCCACCAGCAGCTCTATGCGCAAAAAATGCGCAGGCAACTGCCGCTCAATGTAGCGCGACAGCCACGAGCCTATGCCCATGGCAAACAGGTAGGTGCCAATGATGGTGGAGAACTGCAAAATAGAATCGCCCAGCAAATACGACGCAATCGCCCCCGCTGCCAGCTCGTACAGCAGCCCGCATGCCGCCACCACAAAGACACTGGCCAAGAGGGCAAGCTCAATCGGGCGCGGGGCTATGGGTTCTTTAACTTGCATGGTGTTGTGCAATCGAATGAGGGGATTTTTTGAACGCAGAGGGCGCTAAGGTTGCGCGAAGAGCGCGAAAGAGGACAAAGAAAAAAAGAGAAAAAATGAAAAAGAGAAAAAATACTAAAACGGAATAGAGCATAAATTTGAATTTATTTTTCAGATTCAAATTCAGCAAGTCTCTTCTGCACCCATTTGGTATTTTTTTGGTATTTTCTTTTCTGCGCTCTTCGCGCAACCTTAGCGCCCTCTGCGTTCAAAAAATCCCCGCTTTTCAAACGCCGGTCAACATACTACCCATGAATAGCCGCAGCCACAATGATCGAAATACCCAAACTCATCGCCGCCACCACCAGTGCCAAAGCCACGTTTTGTTTTTCGACGATTTCTTCCCACAGGTTGTAGGGCGTGATTTTGTCGATGATGACAAAACACAGCCAAAAAATTACCACGCCAATCAGCGCAAAGACAATCGAGCCGATAAAGGCTGAGGGTTTTAACCATTCCACCATGCTGTTTTCTCCTTAAAAATTAATTCACACCTAAGTCGTTACATGTAAGCCGTTGCATCCAGGCTATTATTTATGCCCACCACCCGAGCTAAAGCCGCCGTAGCTGCCGCCACTGCTGCGGCTGCTGGTGTTGCAGTTTTGCGTTTGCGGGTCGCAGTTGCTGGTGCAGCGTCCCAGCACCGACAGCAGCACGATGATGACGATCAAAATCACTATCCAGCCTACCACGCCCAAGCTGCCCAGGCTTACGCCTGAGGCGGCAAACGGGGTCACGTCGTTTCTGGCAAAGTCCTCGTTGCGGCCTTTAATTTTGAACGCTGCGGCCACTGCGGCATAGTCAATCTTGCTGCCTACAGACCAGGTAATTTCTTTGCCAGCTTGTTCGCTTGACAGCAGATTTTTGCCGTTGGCGTAGTCTTCGTTAAACGAGGTTTGGCCGCGCTGTACCTGCCAATAAAACTCACCTGCTACGTACTGGGTTTCGGCCTTATAGCCATAGTTTTGTAGTGTGTACTGGGTGCCCAGGTAGCTGTAGGCTTTGCTGCCTTGTTTGGTGGGCGCACCGGTGGCGGGTTTGACCACGCTCCAGCCTTCGGTGGTGTCTACCAAAAATATAAAACCGGCTTTGGCGTTGAATAATAAATACTCGTTCCAGCCAAAGCTTTCTTCGCCGTCGTCATCCCCATCTTCACTGCTGCTAGTGCCTGTTTCGTGGCCCATGCGGTGTTGAAAACCCACCACCTGCCATTGCTCGCCCTGCAAGGTGCCCATGCTGCCCAAGGCAATCAGCGGCTGTACGGGTTCGTCTTGCACGGCGTGGGCCAGTTCGCCGCCGATGCCTTGGGTCAGGTCAATCAGGCTGTTGCAGGCCGGGCAGGTGATACTTTTGCTGCCCACTAGCTTCACGTCCACAGGGCTGGCACAGTTGGGGCAGTTGAAATGGCGGGCCGCCACCTCTTTGCCGCCTTGGCCGGTGGCGTTAGCCAAGTCGCGCAGGCCCGTGAGCTGCAGGTCTTCCAAGTTCACGGCTTTGCCCACAGCCAGGCCGGGCGGTTGGGTGCTGTAGTCTATCGACAGCACCTCGGCCTGGGCGCTGCGCAGCTCGACCACAAAGAACTTTTGCCCCAGCGGCGGTAGCTTAGGCAGCTCGCCTTGCGCCGCCATCAGCGCCACTTCTTGCACCGAGGCTACGCTGAACTGCTTGCCGTTGATAGTCGTGGTGTTGCCCACAATCCACTGCGCTGGCTGGGGCAGCTCGCGGGTATTGGCTTGCGCGCGCGTCCACACAAAGCTGCCGTTGTCCTCGCTCAGCGAGGCGGTAGTGCCATCGTCCAGCGCGGCCAGCCACTCGTTCCAGCTGCCGCCTTCGTACGTGTACTGCAAGCGGCCTACGATGGTGAAATTGACGCTGTCCAACTTACCTTGCGCCATCAGTTGCAGCGCGCTGTAGTCGTCAAACACCTCGGCCATCTTGCCAATGCGTTTGAGCGCCTCACCATCGCGCACGATGGTGCTTTGGCAAAACCCACACACCGCGTGCGTGCTGGCCAGCGAGGTAAAACTCACCGGCGCGCCGCAGCCCGGGCAGGCGGCGGTGTAGGCGCGTTGTGTTGCGGTTGCCACTGTTGTTATTTAGTTATTGACTGCTAGGAGGGGAACAGGAGGGAGGGGGAAGGGAACGGGGATTTTTGAACGCAGAGGGCGCGAAGGTTGCGCAAAGAGCGCAAAAGAAGATAAAAAGAAAGAAAGAAAAAATTACTTAAACGGAGTGCAGCATAAATTTGAATTAATTTTTCAAATTTTTCTTCTGCATCCATTTTGTATTTTTTGGTATTTTCTTTTCTGCGCTCTTCGCGCAACCTTCGCGCCCTCTGCGTTCAAAAATCCCCGTATCCAAATCTCAGAACTCAAAACCCCGTATCCAAATCCCCAAAAACTAAACCAGCTTCTTCAAAAGCTCAGCCTTCTTGGTACTGAACTCTTCGTCGGTCAATATGCCTTTGGCTTTGAGTTCGCCCAGCTTTTCCAGCATGCCCATCACGTCGTCGGCCTTGATGCCCACGGGGGCAGCTTGGGCAGCGGCCATGGCGGCATTGTTGGTGCTCAGCCCGGCCTGCAGGTTTTGCGCCATGATTTGGCCCATGGCCAGGCCTGCGCCCATGCCCATGGCATCCCCGGCGATGCCGCCGCCCGAGCCTGCGCCTTCGGCAAATTTGGGGATGGCCTGTGCAGTTTGGTACTGCATAAACTTGCCCATGTCGTTGCCCACCATGCCCATGCCAATTTTTTGGTCAAGAATTTTTTGCAGCTCTTCGGGCAGCGAGACGTTTTGCACGGTCATGCCGTCTAGCTTGAGGCCGATGGCGGCGTAGGCGGGCTCTAGCTCTTTGGACAAAGCGGTGGCAAACATCTGCTGGTTGGCCGCCAAGTCTAAGAAGGCGATGCCGCTAGAAGCAATGGCGTTGCTGATGTTTTGCAGCACCAGGCCGCGCAGCTGGCCTTCTACATCGGCCACGGTGTACATATCGCGGGTGCCCGATATTTCGGTGTGGAACAGCTTGGGGTCGGCAATGCGAAAGGCAAAGTTACCAAAGGCGCGCAGGCGCACTGCACCAAAGTCTTTGTCGCGGATGGTGATGGGCTGCGGCGTGCCCCATTTGCAGTCCAGCTGCTGGCGGGTGCTAAAGAAGTACACGTCCGACTTGAATGGTGACTCAAACAGCTTGTCCCAGTTTTTCAAGTACGTTAGCACCGGCAGGGTGTTGGTGCTGAGCTTGTAGTTGCCGGGACCAAACACGTCGGCCACTTTGCCTTCGTTGATGAACAGCGCCATTTGCGATTCGCGCACCGTAAGCGTTGCGCCGTTTTGAATTTCCATGCCCGCCATCGGGTGGCGCCATGCCAGCGTGCCATCGTTCTCCTCGGTCCATTGCAGTACGTCAATAAACTGTTTCTTGATGAAGTCCATAAGCGCCATGAAAAACCTCCGGTTGTGGTGAGTTGTGCGCGAATGATAGCCCCACAAAGCCTGCGTGAACAGATGCTTACAAAAAAATTACACACCATGGGCCCAACGCTAGGTGCACCAATACTCCTAAAATAATAGCTACTTATGCAGCATTTCCTTGGGCCAGAGAGGTAAAAGGCTTGAAAAGTGGCTGCCGCAAGGTCAGCTTGCACGCATGGCAACAGCGCAGAAAAACAGGGGGGCTTGTTGGGCGGTGCAACGCAGCGTTGAAGCTATTTTTGAAGTGCCCCTGCAGACCCTGCTGCGGGCCGTGATGCCAAATAAATCGCAGGCAATATCACCGCTGCGCCCACCACGTGGTAGCTTTGAATCGGCTCGCCCAGCGTGGCCCAGGCCACCACCGCCGCGTACAAAGGGCCCAGGTACAGCGTAAGGGCCGCGCGGGCTGCGCCCAGTTCTTTTTGGATGGTGGCGTAGGCTAAATACGCCCCAGCCCCTGGCAGCAGCGCGGCGGCCACTGCCAGCGCTAGCGCCTTCCAGCCCCACTGGGTATGTGCCATGGGCAGGCCAGAGGCGGCTTCTAGCAGTGCCAAAGGAACCAGCAGGCTTACGCCGCCGCTGATGATCAGCACCAAGCGCGCCAGCGGCGAAAAGCTGCTGGGCCAGCGTTTGAGCAAGATGGAGTACAGCGACCAGGCCGCTGTGCAGGCCAAAATCCAGCCGTCGCCCGCCACAAACTGCACCTGCGCCAGCGCAGCCCACTGCCCCTTAATGACCACATGCACCAGCCCGGCCAGCGCCAAGCCAATGCCCAGCCACTGCACATAGCCCAGCCGCTCGCGCAGCCACAGGGCGGATGCCAAAGCAATCAGCACCGGCGACAGCGCGTAAATTAACGCGATATTGGTGGCCACGGTAGAGTGCGCACCGATGTACACCCAGGCCCCGCAAATCCACATGCCCAGCGCGCCAAACACCAGGTAGTGCCAAGCTTGGCGCGCTACCACAGCGCGCTTGGCCTTGAGCTCTGGCCACGCAAAAGGCAACAGCACCAGCCCCGCCAGCGTCCAGCGCAGCAGCGCCAGCATATGGGGTGCCACCACGCCCGGTGCCATGCGCCCCACCACATAGTTCACGCACCACAGCGCAGGGGTAATGAACAGCAAGGCAACGGCCCAGCGGTGGTGCGGTGGTGTGGTCATGGGGATGCGGATGCGCTGTGGGTAAACTGGCTAGAGATGATGCGAGCTATTTTATATGCTATTTAAATAAGGCTATGTCATCGTTAACTATTGGTATAAACTAAACCCTTATGAATCAACAAGTTAGGTGATGCCATGAGACGAGAAGACTTTCAAGCCCTAGCCG
>JAYWGO010000050.1:0-7039 GCA_043778205.1 Polaromonas sp.
GCTGTGGTCGTCCCGGTTATGCATGATGACGTTGAAGATGCAACGCTCAAAGGCTTTGACTACTTCGCGCTGGTCGCCCGTAATGCGCAAAGTAGCTAGCAGTATTGTTTCGTAATCAAGCGACGGTAAGCGGTGGTCGGCTTGTAGGTACGCGGACATGCTCATGATGGGAACACGCAATACTTGCTTGCCTTGCACCACCCGGTCAAAACGCTCAACACCAAATGCACTGTGCTTCGTGCCCAGATCAAAGAAACGGCTGCGCGGCATATCCATGCCGCCGTGGCGCGCTACCCGGGCGTAGAGTTCTTCAACAGCGCAGACCTCGCGGTGCTCGCTTTCTGCCGGAAACTTCATCAGCCACGGGGTTGCGCTGCCTGTAAGAGGCATACCACTGCTGAGCTGCCCTGTGCGAGCGTTGAAATCTACCAATACCTTAGGACGTGCGCCCTGCGGTGAGCCGCCCAGTTGCATCAAGTGGCGAAGCTGGGCATCCGCTTTGTCTGCGCCCGAATTTTCATCCGCCTGCAAAGCAATGACCTCTTTGGCAAGTTCTTTGAGTCGGAGTTTTTCCGCAGGCAAGATGTCTTCATCAGAAGGCTCAAACGACAGCGCGCCCATGGCGCGTTCACTCACAATGGCCAAACGCTCCAGCACTGATACCTCGCGTGGGTTGCGGCCTAGCTTGCGTAGAGCACGATCCATCAAAAGCATACCCCAACCATCGGGCAATGCATCGGCAATGAATCCGGGCAATCCATAAGAATGCGCTTCGCCTTTAAACGAAACCGCCGTTGCACCAGCTCGCGGTAATGGCTGGTGCATAGGCGATAACTGCAAACCACGCTCTACGGCTTGCGGTGAATACTCAAACATGATGTCGCGCCCCGTGTCCGCTAATGTGCCAAGCGGCCAACGTTCACCCCAACCATCATAGATGACCTGTAGCTTCTTCATAGTTAAACGCGCACCTTAACATTAGCTTTTGGCGCACGCGCTCGCTGCCTGAGTGCTAAAGATTGCTCACGCTCGGCTTGCGCAATACTTAGTATAGGTTGCTCAAACAAATTTTCTAACTGCTCTACGGCCTGCAACGCCTGCACCACACGCACGATAAATTCAAGACTCCCCTGCCCCTGCGCCTCAAGCCTGCGTACAGATGAAAGTGAACTTTGAGTCATATCAGCTAACTGTTGCTGGCCTAAGTTTTGCGCAAGACGCAAGCGCTTGATTCGGCCACCCAATTCGGAGCAAATGCCTTGAGGTGAAAGTAAATTAAATGTTCTCATAAGAGCATTAATTATAGTTTTTAGCACTTTAAAAGTCAAATTTGAACATTTAATAAGTTCATTTAAAGTGGAATATTTCCGTGTTTACGCCATGGATTTTCTATTTTTTTATCCTGGAGCATTACCAACGAACGGCATATCCGCTTGCGTGTTTCATGCGGCAAGATCACGTCATCAATGAAGCCACGCGCGCCTGCGACGAAGGGATTGGCAAAGCGGGCCTTGTACTCGGCCTCTTTGGCAGCTAATTTGACTGCGTCGCCTTTGTCTTCGCGGAAAATAATCTCTACTGCGCCCTTAGCTCCCATCACCGCAATCTCAGCATTAGGCCAAGCAAAGTTCACGTCGCCACGCAGGTGTTTGGACGACATCACATCGTAGGCACCACCGTAGGCTTTACGGGTGATGACGGTGATCTTTGGTACCGTGCATTCGGCATAGGCGTAGAGCAGCTTGGCGCCGTGTTTGATGATGCCGCCGTATTCTTGCGACGTGCCTGGCATGAAACCGGGTACATCGACAAAGGTGATGACAGGAATATTGAACGCATCGCAAAAGCGCACAAAGCGTGCGGCTTTGATGGAGGATTTGATATCCAAACAACCGGCCAACACCAGCGGCTGATTAGCCACAAGACCTACCGTCTGCCCGTCCATGCGCGCAAAGCCGATGAGGATGTTTTTAGCGTACTCAGGTTGCAGTTCAAACCAATCACCATCGTCCACCGTCTTGGTAATCAGCTCTTTCATGTCGTAGGGCTTGTTGGCGTTGTCGGGCACCAGGGTGTCGAGCGACATATCCAGGCGAGCGGCAGGGTCACCACTGGGGCGCACGGGGGCTTTTTCGCGGTTGTTGAGGGGCAGGTAGTTGTACAGGCGGCGCAACATCAGTAGCGCCTCTACGTCGTTTTCAAACGCTAGATCAGCCACGCCGCTTTTGGTAGTGTGGGTGATTGCGCCGCCCAATTCTTCGGCAGTCACTTCTTCGTGCGTTACCGTCTTCACCACCTCGGGGCCAGTGACGAACATGTACGACGAGTCCTTGACCATGAAGATAAAGTCGGTCATGGCGGGCGAATACACCGCGCCGCCCGCGCTGGGTCCCATGATCATGCTGATCTGCGGCACCACGCCGCTGGCCATCACGTTGCGCTGGAATACATCGGCATAGCCGCCTAGCGATGCCACGCCCTCCTGGATGCGCGCACCGCCCGAGTCGTTCAGGCCGATCACGGGCGCACCCACCTTCATGGCCTGGTCCATGATTTTGCAAATCTTCTCGGCATGCGCTTCGCTTAGTGCGCCGCCAAACACGGTGAAGTCTTGGCTGAACACAAACACCAGTCGCCCGTTGATCATGCCGTAGCCCGTTACCACACCGTCGCCGGGGATCTTCTGGTCTTGCATGCCAAAGTCCACGCAGCGGTGCTCTACAAACATATCCCACTCTTCAAAGCTGCCTTCGTCCAGCAAAATCTCCAGCCGCTCACGCGCGGTGAGCTTGCCTTTTTTGTGCTGCGCGTCAATGCGCTTTTGCCCACCGCCCATGCGCGCGAGTTGGCGCTTGGCTTCTAGTTGCTCTAGGATGTCTTGCATAGCTATTCTCTTATCTCAATATATCTAAATTACTATCTATTTCATAGCTGCTTGAGCAGTAAATACATGGACTTCAAGCATATTACGTGCTGCAGTAGAGGCTGCTAACTCGCCACTCAGCACTTGCTGTGTTAATTGCGGCAACAAAGCTTGCACTTGTGGGTTTTGCTTAAACGCTTGCTTTTGGCCAGACTCAATCCGCTCCCACATCCACGCCAGCGACTGCTGCTGCCTACGCTGTGCCAGCTTGCCGTCTGTGATTTGCAATTTTTTAAACTGCAATACGTTTTGCCAAAACTCTTGCACGCCAGTGCCATGCAAAGCCGAGAGTTGAATAGCCTGCGGATGCCACACCGTCTTGTTGTGCAGCGCATGCGCCGGGTTGCCCTGCTGGCCAAACAGCCGCATGGCAGAAGTGATCTGCGCCTGTGCGCGTGTGGCAGCATCTTTGTCAATGTCTGCTTTGTTGATGACGACTAAATCGGCCAGCTCCATCACGCCTTTTTTAATCGCCTGCAAATCATCCCCCGCATTAGGCAACTGCATGAGTACAAACATGTCCGTCATGCCAGCCACTGCCGTCTCGCTCTGGCCCACGCCTACGGTTTCAACAATCACAATGTCATAGCCCGCCGCCTCACACACCAGCATCGCCTCACGCGTTTTCTCGGCCACGCCACCCAGCGTGCCGCTGCTGGGGCTGGGGCGGATATAGGCTTTGTCATGCACCGAGAGTTTTTCCATCCGCGTTTTGTCGCCCAAGATGGATCCGCCGGAGATGGTGGAGGATGGGTCGATGGTGAGCACGGCAACGCGGTGGCCTTGCTCGATCAAATAGAGGCCCAACGTTTCGATGAAAGTAGATTTACCTACGCCAGGTACACCGCTGATGCCTAGACGAAAGGACTTGCCGGTGTGAGGCAACAAAGAAGTCAACAACGCATCTGCCTGCGCACGATGGTCTGCGCGGGTGGACTCCAGTAAGGTAATAGCCTTGGCAACAGTACGGCGCTGCTCATCGGCAGTACCTCCCACAACTAGATCGAGTAATTTCAAACCCAGTTCTCCAACACTAAGCCCTGCACACGTTCAAACTCACGCATGTTGTTGGTTACCAGCACGGCACCTGTTGCCAGCGCGTGCGCTGCAATCCACTGGTCGTTCTCGCCAATCACATTACCTGCGCGCTCCAACTGATTGCGTAGGCCAGCGTAATGCCACATGACGCTGTCGTCCATCGGCTCCACCGTGAGGCTGCTTAAAAATAGCTCCAGAGTTTCTTTGTTCTTCTCATACAAACGGCTTTTAGCTACGCCGTAGGCCAGCTCGGATGCCACGATCACCGACACACTGATCTCGTCTTTATCCATTTGCCTGAATTTCTTGATTACTTCTAATGACCTGTTGGCGATGATGTAAATGCAGATGTTGGTGTCCAGCATGTACTTCATGGGAACATGTCCCCACGCGGGGTTTGCGGCATGGGTGCTGGGCGCTCTAGAACATAGCCTGGCTCAAACTCAAATGCCATCAGCGCATCTTCCATGGCGGCCCAACGGTCTTTTTGCATGGGTGTAAGCACCACGCTATTGCCCATTTTTTTGATGTGTACCTGCTTGCCTTCAAAGCGGAACAGCTTGGGCAAACGCACCGCTTGGCTACGGCCATTCATAAACAACTGTGCAGTTTCAATGACTTCCATAGCGGCTCCTTTGATTGCGTTGAAAGTTGATATAGTCCAATGATATATATCACTCGCCGCAATGTCAAGCCAACGCCTTTTTGATCTGCTCCAACACATCCTTAGCACTCACCGGAATCGGAGTCCCCGGCCCGTAGATGCCCTTCACCCCCGCCTCATACAAAAAGTCATAGTCCTGCCGAGGAATCACGCCGCCTACGAAGACGATGATGTCGTCTGCGCCTTGCTTTTTTAGCTCGGCGATGATGGCGGGGACTAGGGTTTTGTGGCCTGCGGCTAGTGTGCTTACGCCTACGGCGTGTACGTCGTTTTCAATGGCTTGGCGGGCGCATTCTTCGGGGGTTTGGAACAGGGGGCCCATGTCTACGTCGTAGCCTAGGTCGGCAAACGCCGTGGCTACCACTTTGGCACCCCGGTCGTGGCCGTCTTGGCCTAGTTTGCTGATCATCACGCGGGGGCGGCGGCCCTGCGCCTCGGCAAAGTCTGCAATGTCTTTTTTGAGCTGGTTCCAGTATTCCATGGTGTCACCTTGGCTTGCGTCTGCGTCATAGGCTGCGGCGTACACGCCGCTTACTTTGTGGATGTCGGCGCGGTGGCGGCCGAAGGCTTTTTCTAGTGCGTCGCTTACTTCGCCTACGGTGGCGCGTAGGCGGATGGCTTGGACGGTGAGGTCTAGCAGGTTGCCTGCACCACTCACACCCTCATGCCCCGCTGCAAAAGTAATAGCTTCCAGCGCTTTATTTACCCTGGCTATGTCGCGTTTAGCCTTAATTTCCTTCAACCGAGCAATCTGCCCTTCCCGCACCGCCACGTTATCAATATCCCGTGCCTCAATCGCGTCCTCGGTCTTCAGCTTGTACTTATTCACCCCCACAATCACGTCTTGCCCGCTGTCAATGCGCGCCTGCTTCTCAGCCGCAGCGGCCTCTATTTTTAGCTTGGCCCAGCCGCTGTCCACGGCTTTCACCATGCCGCCCATGGCTTCTACTTCTTCAATGATTTTCCAGGCCGCGTCGGCCATGTCTTGCGTGAGCTTTTCCATCATGTAGCTGCCGGCCCACGGGTCTACCACCGCACCGATGTGCGTCTCTTCCTGGATGATGAGCTGCGTGTTGCGCGCTATGCGCGATGAAAACTCGGTAGGCAAGGCAATGGCTTCATCAAAGCTATTGGTGTGCAGCGACTGCGTGCCGCCAAACACCGCCGCCATCGCCTCAATCGTGGTGCGCACAATGTTGTTGTACGGGTCTTGTTCAGTCAGCGACCAGCCCGACGTTTGACAGTGCGTGCGCAGCATCAAACTCTTAGGCTGTTTAGCGTCAAAGCCCTTCATAATGCGGCACCACAGCAGGCGTGCGGCGCGCATTTTGGCTACCTCTAAATAGAAGTTCATGCCAATGGCCCAAAAGAAGCTCAGGCGCCCGGCAAACTCGTCCACGTCCATGCCTTTGCCAATGGCCGTCTTCACATATTCTTTGCCATCGGCCAATGTAAAGGCCAATTCGAGGGCCTGGTTAGCGCCCGCCTCTTGCATGTGATAACCCGAAATAGAAATCGAGTTGAACTTGGGCATATTCTTAGCCGTGTATTCAATGATGTCGCCAATAATGCGCATACTGGGCGCGGGCGGGTAGATGTAGGTGTTGCGCACCATAAACTCTTTAAGAATATCGTTTTGTATCGTGCCACTGAGTTGGGCTTGAGTAACGCCCTGCTCCTCTGCCGCCACTATATAGCCCGCCAGCACCGGCAGCACCGCGCCGTTCATCGTCATGCTTACGCTCACTTTGTCCAGCGGTATCTGGTTGAACAAAATCTTCATGTCCTCCACGCTGTCAATGGCCACGCCCGCTTTGCCCACGTCGCCCGTCACACGCGGGTGGTCGCTGTCGTAGCCACGGTGCGTGGCCAGGTCAAACGCCACGCTTACGCCCTGCCCGCCCGCGGCCAAGGCCTTGCGGTAAAACGCATTCGACTCCTCAGCCGTAGAAAACCCGGCGTACTGCCGTATCGTCCACGGCCGCACCGCATACATCGTGGCCTGCGGGCCGCGCAGATAGGGCTCAAAGCCCGGCAGCGTGTGGGTGTGCGGCAGGTTTTTCACATCATCCGCCGTGTACAGCGGTTTGACGGCAATGCCATCGGGCGTGTGCCAATCAAGCGCATCAACATTACCACCGGGGGCAGATTTGGCAGCGGCCTTGGCCCAGTCAGCCAATGTGGCGGGTTTGAAGTTATCAGGCGCAGAGCTAGCAGGCTCTAATTTCACAGGCTTAGCTTTTTCAGTCATGCAGCAATTTTACCCACAATTTCATCCATAATTATGAATTCAAAATTCAGTTTCGTGTAAACTAAAGCCAATTTCCGTTCGAGCTGAGCCCACCACCGTTCGGGCTGAGCCTGTCGAAGCCTTCACACAAAACCACCAATGAACGCCCCTTTGTCACACGCCC
>JAYWGO010000051.1:0-2651 GCA_043778205.1 Polaromonas sp.
CGGCGCTACCCGACTAGGGCGCACGGGCGAAGTAGGCAGCCGGGGCATTGATGATCTGTACAAGGTGACTACGGCCAACGCAGACTATGTGATCGTAGAATACAAGTTTGGCACGTCGCTACAGGGCAAGACGGCCGATGGCTTGCAGATGAGTGATGGGTGGGTGTTGGGGTCTGACCGCGTTCTGAATGCTGTGGGAAATCCAGCTGAAGCGCTGAAAATAAAGGACGCAATTACTGCCGGTCGAGTCGAGAAGTGGATAGTTCACACAGACCCTGCAGGCGGCACTTCAATCTGGATAGTTGATGCCGCAGGCAAAGTCGTCAAGGCTGATTCGAGTGTTACTAGCAAAATACTCGGAGCTAAAAAATGACGAGAGACGCACTAAAAGTAACTGCATTTTGGGATCGTTGGATTGAACATTACGTTTATGAAATTGGTCACAGAGCTAAGAAATTAAGTGAGCCTTTCGTAAAAGAAGATTACCGCCCACAATATGCATACGAGCAAGCTAAAACACACTTTTGGCTTGTGATGCATCGCTACTCCCGAGGCGACCCCATCGCAGAGCTAGCGCAATACATGGAACCCCTGCTGCACTACTGGGAAGAGGCCGAACGCCTGGGCCAAGACGTGTGGACACCTGCGCAGCAAATCAGCCGCCACAGCTGGGCTGTCAACCTGGACCACTACATCGACTGCTTCTGGCTGGTGGGTTTGGCTGTGGCGCTGAACATCCCCGACAGCCAATGGCAACGGCTGATAGCCTTGGTAGGCAACGAAGGCGAAGACACTTTGCTAGACCGCATCATCGCTACCCGCCAGCCCAATCGCCGCATTGGCGTTAGCCTGTGCTACCCCAAGCCCTACGCCCGCTTGCTAGACACTATCGACGCCTCGCCCGCCAAACAAGCCAAGCTCCTTGCGCAATTTGTAGACCACTGGTACGTTGACATTGGTAAGGCTGCTAAAACAGGCCGTCAAAAACAAGCTGTGCCCTACAAAGAGCCCTACTGGCACGGTTACCACAAAATAGAGGGCGGCTACTTTGGGTACTGGTGCCTGGAAGCTGTGGCCGCAGTCAAGGCCTGCCATCTGGACGACAGCGCTTGCATCGGTCACCCGCATTACCCAGGCGATTTGCTCCACCCGAATAAAGTGACCGCAGGTGACCCCAGCCGCCTGCCTGCAATACTTGCTGGCAGCATAGGTGCCCCGCCAGAGCCACCGTTTGTGGCCCAACCGCGCAACATCAGTACTTGGGAAGCCCTCAAACTGGTGATTAAAAATAAACTCTCGTGAAACAGCACACGCTAGCAAAACTGTCGCAAACCGCCCGCCTGACCGGGTTGGCGGTTTTATTTTGCATACTGCTTGGACAGCTGCTCACCCCAGCCTGGGCAGCCACGCTGGCACCTTCACGCGCCAAGGCCCAGCAAGCTTCCACAGCACTTTCAGGCCCGATTTATCCCTCAAATCAGCATCTAACCCAAGTAAATCCTGCTCGAGCAGCTATTGATTTAATAGTAAGAGCTAATGCGCGCGCAATGGTTTGGCAGGCGGTGCTTGCCAGCCAAAAGGCCGTTTGGGCGCAAAGTTCATAACCTGGCGCGTGCTCTTAGCCTCCAGCGCCTGAAAATGCAGCACGATGGCGTGCAGGTCATTGCCGTGTTGCTGTGCCAGTGCTTCGCGCACCTGGTGCAGCTCTTCCACAATCGGGTCTTTCCACATCTTTATTCTCCAATCATTTGCAAGGGGGTGATGATGCGCGGGGGCTCAAAGCCGCACTGCCTGCACACGGCTTCGGCTTTCAAAATAGCGATGGCGTTGGCCAAATGCTTAAAATTCCAGGTCAACAGCAAATCCATACCCTGCACCGCGCTAATGGCCAGATGCAAAGCATCTAAACGGCTGTTGGATGGCAGCGCACCGCGTTCTATAACACGCCGGCCAGCATTTCCACTCGCTATTGGTGGCAATCTCGGGTAAACCGTCTAGGGCTGCCATGCGCTGGCGTGCGGCGTCAGGGTCGCCCTGTGAGGCCTCGGCAGTCACATACTCGGAGATGTAAAGCTCATAGTCAAAGCGCCCCTCGTTCCACCATTGCTGGGTCAGTTGCTGGTGGGCCAACACCGTCGGGTCGCGGCTAGGCCTGCCGGTCAAATAGCTGATGACTGAGGTTTCGACATAGACACGAAATTTCATGCTGCCATTGCAGGCGCTGGGTAGCTGGGGCGCACTGCGCGCTGAACGTCTTCACTTGCCAGTTCTAGCCCCCTAAAATGCCCCCATGCTTAAAACTGTAAGTACGCAAACTAAAGCCGCCCGTCTCATGCGCGCGGCAGTTCTAGGCTGCTTCATCTTTGGGCAACTACTCACCCCCGCTTGGGCAGCTGCGTTGGCACCTTCACTCACCAAGGCCCCGCCAGCTCCCACAGCACTTTCAGGCCCGATTTATCCCTCAAATCAGTCTCTAGTCCAAGTAAATCCTGCGCAAGCAGCTATTGAATTAATAGCAAATATGGCGCACATGATACCTGCAAAGCAGGCTAACCAGGCATCACAGAAGCCCGCGGGGCCTGCGATTTGACATGCAAAGGGCGCAGCGCATACCCTTCGCGCAGTTGTGCGCTGCGCGCACGCAGCTGCTC
>JAYWGO010000052.1:0-2639 GCA_043778205.1 Polaromonas sp.
GTGAACAGCTTTAGCAAATACTTCGGCATGACGGGCTGGCGTTTAGGCTGGCTGGTGGTGCCCGACGCATTGGTCAGCGTGATCGAGCGCTTGGCACAAAACCTGTACATCTGCCCCAGCACGGTTGCCCAGCACGCAGCGCTGGCGTGCTTTGACAGCGAGAGCATTGCTGAATACGAAAAACGACGGGCTGAGTTCAAAGCCCGGCGTGATTACTTTATCCCTGCCCTGCGCAACCTGGGGTTTGAAGTGCCCGTAGAGCCTGATGGTGCTTTTTATGTGTATGCTGATTGCTCTAAAATCCAGAGCAAGTTGGGCGTGCAAGCATCGTCAGGCGCGAGTACTGGCACAGGCACAGGTGGCAGCTGGGATTTTTGTCTGGAAATGATGCACCGCTCCCATGTGGCTATCACTCCGGGGCGCGACTTTGGCACCGACTCTACACATAAGTTTGTACGCTTTTCTACCGCCAGCTCCATGGCTGATTTGCAAACTGCCGTGGCCCGCATGCAAAAGGTACTGGCTTGACGGGCATCCCAGCAACGTTTATCTGGCCCGTACGCGTGTACTGGGAAGACACTGATGCGGGTGGCATCGTCTTTTATGCCAACTATCTCAAATTTATGGAGCGCGCCCGCACTGAATGGCTACGTTCGCTGGGCATTGCGCAAAGCATGTTGCGCGAGCCCATGGATGGCCAGGCAGGCGGCATGTTTGTAGTGCGCAGCACGCAGCTAGACTACCTGCAACCCGCGCGGTTGGATGACCAACTTTTGGTTACAGCGCGTATCGCAGAAAGCACCCGAATTACGCTTACCATTGCACAAGAAATTAGGCTCACAACACAAAGAAAACCCAAGGAAAACGTACTCAGCAAGCTATTAAAACCAGAGCATACAATATGGACCCAGCAGGAACTTGCTGCACTGCAAGTGGTCTGCTCTGGACGTATTCGTATTGCGTGGGTGGATGCCGAACACTTAAAGCCCAGCCGAATTCCACAACATGTGATGGAGATACTACAGTGACGCAAGATTTATCCATACTGCATCTGGTTCTCAACGCCAGCTTTGTAGTGCAAGCCGTTATGGTGCTACTGCTAGCGGTGTCCATCGCCAGTTGGGCGGCGATTTTTCGCAAAATTATCTCTCTACGCAAGATCAGATCGCTCAACGACGAGTTTGAACGTGAGTTTTGGTCAGGCACCTCGCTTAATGAGCTTTTCCAGTCGGCTGCGCAAAACGCCAAGCACTCTGGCCCGATGGAACGTATTTTTGCCAGTGGCATGCGCGAATACCAAAAACTGCGCGAACGTCGCATTGCCGACACTTCTACCCTGATGGACGGCGCACGCCGCGCCATGCGCGCCAGCTACCAGCGCGAGATGGACGCGGCAGAGAGCAATTTATCCTTTTTAGCCTCGGTAGGCAGCGTCTCGCCTTATGTGGGTTTGTTTGGTACGGTCTGGGGCATCATGCATGCGTTTACCGGCTTGGCATCGCTGCAACAGGTTACGCTGGCTACCGTAGCACCAGGTATCGCCGAGGCTTTGGTAGCTACGGCTATCGGCCTGTTTGCCGCTATTCCGGCGGTAGTGGCGTATAACAATTTTGCCCGCGACATTGACCGCGTAGCCATCAAGCTGGAAACTTTTATCGAAGAGTTTTCTAATATTTTGCAGCGTAATCTAGGCTCGCAAAACACCCCCACCCAGGCCAGTAGTACCGCCACAGGCCACTGAACAGCTAGCTCGCAGCACCCACCTACCACACCAGGAGAGCACCATGCCCGCGATGATGACCCGAGGCCGAGGCCGCCGCACTATCAACGAGATCAATATGGTGCCCTTCATCGACGTGATGCTGGTGCTGTTGATTATCTTTATGGTGACCGCACCACTGATCAGCCCCAGCATGATTGACCTACCCAGCGTAGGCAAGGCGGCAAAACAGCCCGATGCGGTGATTCAAATCATTATCCAAAAAGATGAATCTTTAGAGATAAAGAGCGGTAAATCCCTTGAAAATGCTGCTCGGGCAGCTATGCCTAATGTAGCATCCAAGGTGAAGTTATTACAAGCTGGCAGCACCAACACTGCGGTAGTTATCAGCGCTGATAAAGCCGTCAAATATGAAACTGTGGTCAAAGTAATGGACAACTTGCAACGCGCCGGCATTGCGCGCGTAGGTTTGTCGGTGCAATTGGCCAAGTAGTTTTTACCTTCACGCTATGCCCAGCGCTTTTGACCGCATCGACTTTGCCCCGCCCGCGCAGCCCGGCAAACTGCGCGCCATGGGCTTGGCCGTGCTGGCCCACTTGCTGCTGCTGGGTGCATTGACCTGGGGCGTTAACTGGAAGAGTAAGCCCACTACCTTGACAGCTGAGGCCGAATTGTGGTCCAGCATTCCGCAGCAAGCCGCACCGCGCGCGGTAACACCGCCGCCCACGCCGCCCGAGCCTGTAGTGCAGCCTAAACCAGTGCCCAAACCAGCCCCCCTGCCACCCCCCAAGAAAGCCCCTGATATTGTTGAAAAACAAGACAAGCCACCTAAAAAACCTGCAGAGAAACCACCCGAAAAGCCACCCGAGCCTAAGCCGGTCGCCAAGCCCGAGGTGCCCAAGGTAGATCCAGCCCTTGC
>JAYWGO010000053.1:0-2634 GCA_043778205.1 Polaromonas sp.
GAGCTGAGCCAAAAATTCAGCGAAAACGCGCTAGACAGCACCGAGGCCTACAGCAGCTTGGCCACCCTGGCTGAGCTGGCAGGCGTGCCGCAAGACGTAGTGCACACCGCGCGCGAAGCAGCCAAGGCCGCCTGCGCCAAAGAGGGCAAGCCTGACGATACCAACCTGCACAAGCTCAGCCTCAAAATGCCTTGTTACCTGCCGATCATGCAGTTTGCCCACAGCAGCACCCTGCGTGAGCGCCTGTACAAGGCCAACACCACCCGCGCGTCTGAGCTGTTTGAGGTAGACGGCCAACTGCGCGCTGAGTTTGACAACAGCGCCATCATCACCGAGCTGCTGGCACTCAAGCAAGAAGAGTCGCTGCTGCTGGGCTATGCCAACTTTGCCCAGGTCTCGCTGGTGCCCAAAATGGCCGACTCGCCCGAGCAAGTGGTCACTTTTCTGCGCGATTTAGCCCAGCGCGCCCGGCCCTTTGCCGAAAAAGACCTGGCCGACATGCGCGCCTTTGCCGCCAGCGACCTGCAGTTGGCCGACCCGCAGGCCTGGGACTGGCTCTACGTGGGCGAAAAGCTCAAAGAAGCGCGCTACAGCTTTAGCGAAACTGAGGTTAAGCAGTACTTCACCGCACCCAAGGTGCTGGCCGGCTTGTTCAAAATTATTGAAACCTTGTTTGACGTGGCGATTGTTAAAAACACCGCCCCGGTGTGGCACGAGAAGGTAGAGTTTTATGCACTGCAGCGCCAAGGCAAGACCATTGCCCAGTTTTACCTAGACCAGCCCGCCCGCACGGGCAAACGCGGCGGCGCCTGGATGGACGACGTGCGCGCCCGCTGGCTGCGGCCTGACACCGGTGCCCTGCAAACGCCCATTGCCCACTTGGTGTGCAACTTTGCAGGCGGAGTGCGCATTGATGGGGTGGACAAACCCGCCCTGCTCACCCACGACGACGTGACCACCCTGTTCCACGAATTTGGCCACGGCCTGCACCACATGCTGACCCAGGTGAACGAGCGCGATGTCAGCGGTATCAGCGGGGTGGAATGGGACGCAGTGGAGCTGCCCAGCCAGTTTATGGAGAACTTTTGCTGGGAATGGGATGTGCTTAAACACATGACCCAGCATGTAGACACCGGCGCAGCACTGCCGCGCGCGCTGTTTGACAAAATGCTGGCCGCCAAGAACTTCCAAAGTGGCCTGCAAACCCTGCGCCAGGTCGAGCTGGCACTGTTTGACATGCTATTGCACCAAGGCGGCGGTGATGCGCTGGCCGTGCTGGCCCAGGTGCGCAGCGAGGTATCGGTGCTGCAAGCCCCCACCTACAACCGCACACCGCACACCTTTAGCCATATTTTCTCAGGCGGCTACTCGGCAGGGTACTACAGCTACAAATGGGCAGAGCTGCTGTCGGCAGATGCCTATTCGGCTTTTGAAGAGGCAGCAGACGAAGAGACGGCAGTGCAAGGAGCTGCGGCGCAAGAGGCCACCTCACCATCGGCTAATATGGCGGCTGGGCAGCGCTACCGCCGCGAGATTTTAGAGGTGGGCGGTAGCCGGTCAGCCATGGACAGTTTTAAAGCGTTCAGAGGGCGTGAGCCACGCATTGACGCTTTGCTACGGCACCAAGGCATGGCTTAGGCTCAGACTTAGTCTTAAACTTAGAGTTAGGCTTAAAATTATCATTTACGTAGGCACAGTTTATTTTTAACAACAGCCTGCAGCACTGCACAAGGATGGCATTATGCGCACGATGAACAAGACAACCACTGTTAAATCAATAGCTAGCTGTGCCCTATTTTTATGCGCCAGCGCAGGTTTTTCTGTCCAAGTGCAAGGGCAGCAGTTGTACCGTATTGTTGGCCCTGACGGCAGGGTTACCTTCTCAGACCAAGCCCCTCCTGTGGCGGCCAATGCCAAAGTAACTGCGGGCCAAGGCGGCAAGTTTAGCAATGCAGGCAGCACCAATACCGCCCTGCCCGCCGAGCTGCGCGCCGTGGCCACCAAGTTCCCGGTCACTTTGTACACCGGTAAAGATTGCGCCCCCTGCATTACAGCGCGCAACATGCTCAGCACGCGCGGCGTACCGTTTACAGAAAAAACTGTCGATACCAACGACGACATTGAGGTGCTGCGCCGCTTGTTCAGCGAGGGCGTATTGCCCAGCGCCACCATCGGCGGCCAGCAGCTAAAGGGCTACTCTGACCAAGAGTGGTCGCAGTACCTGGATGCCGCAGGCTACCCCAGAACCTCGCTCCTGCCTGCAGGCTACCGCAACGCAGCCGCAGCGCCCATGGTAGTCAAAGCCGCTGCGCCAGCGCCTGCAGCGGCGGCGGCCCCAGCAGCCCCAGCCCCCGCAGCTGCCGCTACACCAGAGCCTGCCAACCCTGCGGGCATTAAGTTCTAAGCCTCGCTGCTTACTATTGATTTAATAGCTGCTTGTGCAGCATTTCCTTGGGCCATAGGGTTGTTTTGCTTACAATCCTTGGTTTTTGGGTTATCTTCGGGCCTTTTTAAGATTGCTTTCTCAGCATTTGTACGTTTGCGCCGCTTGAGTGTGGCCTTGCTGCAAAATCTTCCAAAATCACGCGCAGGTAACCTAAGTATTTGCCCGTTTGGTAGTACGACGCGCCTTTT
>JAYWGO010000054.1:0-6940 GCA_043778205.1 Polaromonas sp.
AACGCCGCTAACGACAGCAAAGATCTGCTGGCCCTGCTGCGCCTGCAAATGGAGGTAGACCAGATTAACCCCGCGTCCGTAGCCGCCATGGCTGACGACAAACTGCGCGGTTTTAACCGTATGCTGAAAAGCCAGCTGAGGGACTTACAGGTCGAATACCAAAACATGCTGGGGGATATGCAGATGGCGTTTGACGTGGGCTATGGCAACGTGAGCCAAAAAAATCTAGACAGCGCCCTGCGCTTTCAAACCCAGCGGCTGCAAGACATGGTGGCCTCGCTGCAGCTGGATGTAGTGGATGTGCAAGACGATAAATTGCTCAAAAAATGGGCTAAACACCAACTTTCTTTGCTGGGCGATGCTTACAGCTACTAAATTAAACCCGCACGCCATTCCCACTTAATCCAAGTCCACCAAAATGCGACAATACCCCTATGAACCGCACCGCTGAAGAGAAACTAACGAACGCCCCCCGACAAGCGGAGGTCGTGCGCAACACCAACGAGACCCAAATCACCGTCAAGCTCAACCTTGACGGCACGGGCATTGCCAACCTGTCCACCGGCATTGGCTTTTTTGACCACATGCTCGACCAAATCGCCCGCCACGGCCTGATGGACCTGGACATTCAGGCCGTGGGCGACCTGCACATTGACGGCCACCACACGGTGGAAGACGTGGGCATTACCCTGGGCCAAGCGGTGTTTAAAGCGGTGGGCGACAAAAAAGGTATCAAGCGCTACGGCCACGCCTATGTGCCGCTGGACGAGGCTTTAAGCCGCGTGGTGATCGACTTTTCAGGCCGCCCCGGCTTGCATATGAATGTGCCTTTTAAGGCCGGGATGGTGGGCGAATTTGACACCCAACTGGCCTACGAGTTCTTCCAAGGCTTTGTCAACCACGCCTTGGTCACCCTGCATATTGACAACCTGACCGGTGAAAACGCCCACCACCAAAGCGAAACCGTTTTCAAAGCCTTTGCACGCGCCGTGCGTATGGCGCTAGAGCTGGACCCACGCTCGGCAGGCGTTGTGCCCTCCACCAAAGGTAGTTTGTAAAACTTCTGCTCCCATCAAGGTGCTGTGGGTGACTTTTTGGCTTAAAATTTAAGTGTTTTAGGCTTATGGCCCAAGGAAATGCTGCACAAGCAGCTATATATTTAATAGCATTTTCATTGTCAAAGCTACGATATGACCAAGACTGTTGCAGTCGTTGACTACGGTATGGGCAACCTGCGCTCGGTGTCTAATGCGGTGAAAGAGGCCGCCAAAGGTAGCGGGTTTGAGGTCATCATTACCAACCATCCCGATGGAGTGCGCCGCGCAGACCGCGTAGTGCTGCCCGGCCAAGGGGCCATGCGCGACTGCATGCGCGAGCTGCGCGAGGCCCACGCTACACAGCCCCCCACAGGCCAGCCTGCAGTGCACCATTTGCACGCCAGCATGCAAAGTCTGGCAAACGCCCAAGGCGGCAACCTGCTGCCTGCCGTGCTAGAAGCGGCCCACACCAAGCCCTTGTTCGGTGTGTGCGTAGGCATGCAAATGCTGCTGGAGCACAGCGAAGAGCAAAACACCCCCGGCCTGGGCCTGATTCCTGGCCAAGTGCGCAAATTTGAGCTCGCTGGCCGCCTGCAGCCCGACGGCAGCCGTTTTAAGGTGCCCCACATGGGCTGGAACCGTGTGGTTCAATCGCAACCCCACGCCCTCTGGCACGGTATTGACGACAATGCCTACTTTTATTTTGTGCACAGCTACTACGCCCAGCCCTTGGATGCGCGCCACAGCGCAGGCCAAACCGACTATGGCGCGCTATTTACAGCCGCCATTGCACGTGATAATATTTTTGCTACCCAATTTCACCCCGAAAAAAGCGCTGCCCAAGGCCTAGCCCTCTACCGTAACTTCCTGCACTGGAACCCCTAGTGGATGATTCTATAAATCCAATTTTCAGGCGCATTGCCGCGTTGCAAATCCGCGCCATACCCATGTATGGCTGTGGTTTGCGCCTTGCACTGCATCCTGAGAATTGAATTTCTAGAACATCCACTACAGCCTATTTTTTGCCTTACTTTTGATTTAGCACCATGCAACTCATCCCTGCGATTGACCTCAAAGACGGCCACTGCGTACGCCTCAAACAAGGCGACATGCTCCAATCCACCATCTTCAGCGAAGACCCCCAGGCCATGGCGCAAAGCTGGTACGACAAAGGGGCCCGCCGCCTGCACCTGGTCGACCTGAACGGTGCCTTTGCTGGCAAGCCGCAAAACCTGGCCGCCATCAAAAGCATCTTAAAAACCGTAGGCCAAGACATTCCCGTGCAGCTAGGCGGCGGCATCCGTGACCTGGACACCATAGAGCGCTACATCGACGCCGGCCTGCAATACGTCATCATCGGCACCGCCGCCATCAAAAACCCCGGCTTTTTGCAAGACGCCTGCACGGCCTTCCCCGGCCACATCATCGTCGGCCTAGACGCCAAAGACGGCAAAGTAGCCACTGACGGCTGGAGCAAGCTGACCAAACACGACGTGATTGATATAGCCAAAAAGTTTGAAGGCTACGGGGTAGAGTCCATCATCTATACCGACATTGGCCGCGACGGCATGCTGTCGGGCATCAACATCGAAGCCACCGTCAAACTGGCCCAAGCCCTGTCCATCCCCGTCATCGCCTCTGGTGGCCTGAGCAACATGATGGATATCGACCAGCTTTGCGCGGTAGAAGGCGAAGGCATCGAAGGCGTGATCTGCGGACGCGCGATTTATTCTGGTGATTTGGATTTTGCTCTAGCGCAAGTGAGGGCGGATGAATTGAATGGCTAATAAATGAGTCGCCGCAATGAACTGATCGTTTTAGGCGGTATTTTTTGGCCAAAAATTGGCTTCGCGCATTCATTTGATTTTTTGGATCCTCCTCTTGGAGGACTTCTCTCGGTAGCAGTTTCTATTCTGTCTGCTCTTGTCTTTGAGGCATTCCAAAGTAAGAGATATTTTCCAACCCCCACTTGGGTGTCCTCGATTTTGCTTTGGGCCATTGCCAGCACAATAGTTGGGTTTATATCTTTAAATTTCGAGATGCTAAATATCGCGAAAAACCAAACTTTATTTTGGTTGCTATATGCAGGAGTGCCTTTAATCAGTGTTGCTTTAATTTTGCTAAAAAGACTGTTTTCAAAATTCAAAGATTAAGTGAATTTGGAAAAATAAGGTGTCGCAACAAGCGCAGAGATGAATGATCCTCTCAAGCTAATGCTCAAACGGATTCACCACCTGCACCCCACAGCCTAAAAAATCGCGCACATTGCGAGTTGCAACAATCAGCTGATGTTCTTGCGCGGTAGCGGCTATCAACATGTCGGGTGGGCTGCGCGTAATGCCTTGCGCTTGGAATTGACCTCGCAAAATACCTGCGCGTTGCGCTATGGACTCAGTGATGGGGTAGACCGCATGCAGGCTTTGCACCATGGCGTTGAACAAACTGAGTTTGAGTGTGTTGGGTTGCCAAGCTAAGCCGAAATGCGCTTCTGCGATGGTGATGGCTGAGATTGCGATGAGCTGGGCAGATTGCACCCATTGCATGACGTGCTTGTCTGGAGATTTTTTGACTAGCTCGCTCAGGACGTTGGTGTCGGCCAAATAGATAGTTTGCGCCATATGGCCTATTTAGAATCTGTAAAGCTATTCGCGCGAGTCCATGTAGCTGCCCGTGTTGCATCTGCACCTGGGATGCCTACGTTATCCAGTGGCGCGTACGTACTGCGTAATGTCATCAATGTGTTGTAGAAGCTGTCTGCACTGTGCGCTGCGGCCTGGGTACGTTTGAAATAGTCAACAGACACCAGCACGGCCACGGGGGTGTTGCGCTTGGTAATAACTTGGGGCGAGCTTTGCGCTGCGTCAATCAATGAGGACAGTTGTTGGCGGGATTGGGCGATAGAGATAGACATAATTTGCCTTTCATGTACATTATGAACATAAATAATGCCAAGCTTGCTAAAAGTCAACGAACCATCAACACCTTCACCCCCGCCGATATCCTCACGTCTTGCCAAGCTTGGTCAGCAGTCACGGCTACACCACCCATAAGTTTTGCCAGTGCCAAGCAAGCGCGGTCGCCCAGCGATAAACCTGCTGATTTGGTCGCTGGGCGCAGTGCTGCGCAGGCCAGCGCTTGCTCTTGGTTAAAGTCAATCACATCTACGCCAAACTGCGTCACGGCGCGTTGCAGTTCATGGGCAGGCAAACCTAAATCTAGCAGCCGTGTGGCCACCTCGGCCATGTTGACGCTGCTGATCACGCAGTCTTGTGAGTTGATCAGCTCTATGACAAACTCCGCACCGCGTTCGCCTTTGCTCACTGCTAGCAAGGCTGATGAATCCAAAACATGGATCATTGCGCTGCTTCTGCGTGGCGTTCGGCAATAAACTCGTCTACGCTGTCTTGGCCGGGTATTTTGGGCACATGCGGGGTGAGATGTTGGTCAAAATAGGCGCGCAAGCGGGTGTAGTGTTGTGCTGGCGAAGTTAACACCAAGCTACCGTCTTTGACTTCGATAAAGATACGTGCATTGGATTTGAAGCCCAACTCTTCACGCAGAGCAGCAGGTATTAGCACTCTGCCGTTCTCAGACATAGTTAATGAGGTCATATTCAGCATTCGTTAAATGAACATTAATCGATATTCTGTCATAATTTATTAAATTGTCAATTTTAAGAATTTAGCCAAAAATATGCTTGCTACGCTAGCAATCGCTAACTACCGCTCTTTACGTAGCCTAGTACTGCCTTTAAGTGAGCTAAATATCATCACCGGCGCGAATGGCAGCGGTAAATCTAGCGTTTACCGTTCGCTTAAATTGCTGGCAGATATTGCGCAGGGTGGGGCGATTGCGTCGATTGCCAGAGAGGGTGGTTTTTGGTCTACTTTGTGGGCTGGGCCTGAGAGCTTTTCTGCGGCAGTCAAGCGTGGAGACTATCCCGTGCAAGGTACTAACCGCAAAGAAGCTGTGAGTTTGAAGTTAGGCTTTGCCAGCGCTCGGTCTGACGAGTTTAGCTATGCGATTGACCTAGGCTTGCCCTCACCCATCCCCGCAACCGCTTTCAGTGCTGACCCTGAAATCAAAACAGAATATATCTGGTCTGGCCCAGTGCTGCGCCCCTCAGCCACGCTGGTAGAGCGCCGCGGTGCCATGCTGCGCGTTAATGGCGATGCGGGCTGGCAAACCATAGACAAGCTGCTGCCGCACTGGGCCAGCATGATGACCGAGTTTGCTGACCCAGCCCACGCGCCTGAGATGCTAACTTTGCGTGAGCAAATGCGTTCGTGGCGGTTTTATGACCACTTTCGCTGCGACAGCGCCGCTCCTGCGCGCCAGCCGCAGCTGGGCAGCCGCACGCCTGTGATGGCGGGTGACGGCGCAGACTGCGCCGCAGCTTTGCAAACTATCCTGGAAATTGGTGATGCAGAATCGCTTGCCGAGGCGGTCGACGATGCCTTTCCAGGCTCGCGTGTGGCGGTAGACATTCACGATGGCCGTTTTGACATCAATATGTGGCAGCACGGCATGCTGCGCGCTTTGCGCGCCGCCGAGCTGTCGGACGGAACTTTGCGGTATTTGCTGTGGATGATTGCGCTGCTAACGCCCCGGCCACCGGCTTTAATGGTGCTTAACGAGCCAGAAACCAGCTTGCATCCTGACCTGCTACCCGCGCTAGGCCGTTTGATTGTGAAGGCTTCGCGCCATACCCAAATGATCGTCGTGTCGCATGCGCCTAGGTTGATTGCCGCTATGGAAGATGCTGCCGCAGGCAATTCTGTCCAGTCCATCGTCTTGCACAAAGCGCTGGGGGAGACCAAAGTAGCCAATTTAAACCAAAGTGACATTCCTGCTTGGTCGTGGCCCAAACGATAATCTGTGTACCGCAACACTTTATTTTCCTAAAAAATGCTCGCAAAACGCATCATCCCTTGCCTAGACGTTACCGGTGGCCGCGTGGTCAAAGGCGTGAATTTTGTGGAACTGCGCGACGCGGGTGACCCGGTGGAAATAGCCGCGCGCTACAACGCGCAGGGGGCGGACGAGCTGACGTTTTTGGACATTACCGCCACCAGCGATGGGCGGGACTTGATTTTGCCCATCATTGAGGCAGTGGCTTCGCAAGTGTTTATCCCGCTGACGGTGGGCGGCGGCGTGCGCACGGTGGACGATGTGCGCCGGCTGCTGAACGCCGGGGCGGACAAAACCAGTTTTAACTCAGCTGCCATTGCCAACCCGCAGGTGATAGCCGATGCCTCCAGCAAATACGGCGCGCAGTGCATTGTGGTGGCCATAGACGCTAAAAAGCGCAGTGCTGAAGACGCGAAACGCCTTGATGCTGAAGGAAAAGCCGTGGGCGAGGGCTGGGACGTGTACAGCCACGGGGGCCGCAAAAATACCGGGCTGGACGCGGTGCAGTGGGCCAGCAAGATGGCGCAGATGGGTGCAGGCGAAATTTTGCTCACCAGTATGGACCGCGACGGCACCAAAAGCGGCTTCGATTTAGCGCTCACCCGCGCAGTGGCCGACGCTGTCAGCGTGCCGGTGATTGCATCCGGCGGCGTGGGCAACCTAGACCATTTGGCCGACGGTGTGCAGCAAGGCGGGGCCGACGCGGTGCTGGCGGCCAGCATCTTTCACTACGGTGAATTTACTGTCCAGCAAGCCAAAGCGCGCATGCACGCACGGGGTATTCCTGTGCGCTTGTAACAAACGCAGCATTTTGGTGCATTGGCAGTTAATTTAGGCTGATTTGGAAGCCTTTTATGCGTATGACCCAAGGAAATGCTGCACGGACAGCTATTAAAATAAGGCTATGTCATCGTTAACTGTTGATTCGATTTGATACCCAACGAGGCCGACAAGAAAGCCGTGCGTGAGCTATTGTGATGGTGACTGTCAAG
>JAYWGO010000055.1:0-2629 GCA_043778205.1 Polaromonas sp.
TTCTCCAACATACTCTTAATCAATGGAATCGTAATCGCCCGCTTCGTTGACAACGCATAGCCATCCAGCTGCTGCAGCAGCTGCATCAACGACCCTAAATCGCGGCTAAAGCGGCTGAGCATAAAGTCCATGACGTCGTCGCTTAAAAACACGCCGCGTGCGTCGGCTTCGCGGCGTAGCACGGCGCGGCGTTCGGGCTCGGTTAATACTTGCAACGCGAAGACGTGGCCCCAGCCTAGGCGGGTGCGCAGGTCGTCGCGCAGTTGCAAATCAGCCGGGGGCAGTGCGCCTGCACCTAGCACCCAGCGCTGTTCGGTTTGGGCGTTGATAAACCAGTTGAACGCGGCGTGCTGTTGTACGGCGGTGTACAGGTGCACGTCGTCTAGCAGCACGGCGCTCCAGGCGGGGTTAAATTCGGGTGGCTCGTGCACCGTAGCGTCTATCCAGCCCACTTGTGCGCCTTGGCTGCGCAGTGCCTCGCGCACGGCTTTGAGCAAATGGGTTTTGCCACTGGCCGTGTCGCCCCACAGGTAGGTGGGCACGGGGGACCGCAGGGCGTTGCTAGTCCACAGCCTAAGGTGCATCAGTGCGGCCTCGTTGGGGCCGGTTAAAAAATTATCCAGGCTAGCGCTGGGCACCAGGCCAATATCGAGCGCGATTTGCTGCATGCTGCCCCTAGCCTTTGTACAGGTTAGAGGCCATGTAGCCTGCACGCAGACGGCGCGCAGCCACCAGCAACACTGCGCTGGCGGGCAGTGCGATAAACACACCCACAAAACCAAACAACTGGCCAAACGCCAGCAGCATAAAAATCACGGCCAACGGGTGCAAGCCAATACGCTCGCCCACCAGACGCGGGGTAAGGAAAAAGCCTTCAATAATCTGGCCCGAACCATACACCACGGCCACCATCACCAGCGCCTTGACAGATGCAAACTGCAGCATGCCGGCCAGCACGGCCAGTATCAGCCCAATGCCAAAGCCCACGTAGGGCACAAACATGGCCAGCCCGGTGAACACGCCGATCGGCAGCGCTAAATCCAGCCCAAACAAAGCCAGGCCCACACTGTAGTACGCCGCTAATATCACCATCACCAGCAGCTGACCACGCAGGTACTGGCCCAGCACCTGGTCTGACTCACCGGTAAAACTGTCAAACTGGCCTTGCAGGCGGCGCGGGATCAGCTCGGACGCCATGGCCACCAGCCGCTTCCAGTCCATCAGCAAATAAAACAGCGCTACCGGTATCAGCACCAGATTACCGATAACAAACAGCGCCAAGCTACCGCCCACTTTGACAGACGATAACAGCGATGCCAGGCTATCCTCGGCATTGGCGTTGACGTACTTGATAACAAATGCTTTTACGCTGTCGATATTGAGCGTGAACTTGATGCCCGCGCTGGCCAGCAGGGGCGACAACCACGCGTTGAGCTTTTCGGCCAACACAGGCAACTGTTCGCGCAGCAGCGGCACTTCTTTGGCCAAAATGGGCACCATCAGCAGCAGCACCGCGACCAGTACCAAAATAAACACCAGCTCCACCAGCACCACGGCCAGAACGCGCGGCACGCGGGCGCCCGCCAAGCCGTCCAGCTTGTCGACCAGCGGTGTCAGCGCGTAGGCCAACACCGCCGCAACGACAAACGGCGTCAGTACGGGCCCCAGCAACCACACCAAAAGCCCCGTGCCCAAGGCAATGGCGGTCCACGCGGTCGCGGTTTTTTGAGCTTTGGTAAATTGCATACGGTGAAATGAGCGCTTGCGCCTAGAATTGAGAATCAATTTTACGGGGCAAATAGCTGAAATATCAGCTAAAAATAGTCTCTTACCCACTTAAATATCACGGCTTTTAACGCTTCAACCAGCGTTTAACGTGCGCAAACAGCTATCAAATCATGAGCAATACCCCCTCCACCACTCCTTTATCGTACAAAGACGCAGGCGTCGACATCGTGGCGGGCGACGCGCTGGTAGAGCGCATCAAACCCTTGGCTAAAAAAACCATGCGCGAAGGCGTTTTGGCCGGTATTGGCGGTTTTGGCGCGCTGTTTGAGGTGCCCAAGCGTTATAAGGAACCGGTCTTGGTGAGCGGTACCGACGGCGTGGGCACCAAACTAAAACTGGCTTTTGAATGGAACATGCACGACACCGTGGGCATTGACCTGGTGGCCATGAGCGTCAACGACGTGCTGGTGCAGGGTGCCGAGCCGCTGTTCTTTTTAGACTACTTTGCCTGCGGCAAGCTGGATGTGGACACCGCTGCTGCAGTGATTGGCGGCATTGCCAAAGGCTGCGAGTTGAGCGGCTGCGCACTGATCGGCGGCGAAACGGCTGAGATGCCGGGCATGTACCCAGCGGGTGAATACGACTTGGCAGGATTTGCCGTGGGCGCGGTGGAAAAGTCAAAGATCTTGACGGGTAAAGAAGTTAAGCCCGGCGATGTGGTGCTGGGCTTGGCCAGCAGCGGCGTGCACAGTAATGGTTTCTCGCTGGTGCGCAAATGTATTGAGCGCGCTGGAACTTCTGCACCTGCAAGCTTGGACGGCAAACCTTTTAAGCAAGCCCTGATGGAGCCCACCCGCTTGTACGTGAAAAATGTGTTGGCTGCTTTGGCTGCGCACCCTTT
>JAYWGO010000056.1:0-23099 GCA_043778205.1 Polaromonas sp.
GGCAATTATTTGAGCGAGGGCCTGAATGCCTTGAGCATCAGAGCCACTGACCCGGCAGGCAACGTGGGCGCAGCGCTGGCTGTGGTTGTTAGGCTAGACGCCAGTGTGCCACCCGTGGCTGTGACGGACGATTTGGTGTACGGTGGATTGTTTGAAAGCAATATGCTGAACCCTACCGAAATACTGCCTAGAGCCAATACAGGATTGCATGTACAACAAACGGTTAATAGCACACTGCTGCTGGCCTCCAATAACCCTGGAATGCGGCTGGGCGAAGTCGACAGTACAACGGCAGCAGAGCTGGCTGGTGCTTTGGGTGACGATCTGTTTGTAGTGATGGATAC
This sequence comes from Polaromonas sp., assembly GCA_043778205.1. Classification (GTDB taxonomy): domain Bacteria; phylum Pseudomonadota; class Gammaproteobacteria; order Burkholderiales; family Burkholderiaceae_C; genus JAAFIP01. Next base: position 345 of record JAYWGO010000056.1, read on the forward strand.
GGCACAAAGTGAATCTACAAATTTGACGGATCTGCGTAAACATACTGGCAAAGGTTTGGAGATACAACAAAGCAGTGCCTTGTTTGTAACCCAGGCCGTTCACCAATTGGCACTGTCCAACGACCACCTTACCTTGGTTCACCATGCCGTGCGCACCAGCCAAGTAGAGGCCGCCGCGCGCGCTGCCATGGTGCAAGTAGCCAGCAACAGCGCATTAGTAGGCACATCTACCCTCTTTGATCCGTTTGCCTTGGGTGCGCCTCAACAAGTCGATGCATCAGTGACAGCCATTGGCACAGTGCAGGCTGAGCCTAGCACTAAGGCGACAACTGCCGACGCTCAGGTTGCGCAATTGGTTGCACTTGAAACTACGTCGTCAGATAGCTTTGGAAGCATAATCGTTCTGCCGAAAACCGAAATATCGGTTCTGCCAGCAAGGCGCGCAGCCAGCGGATTTAGCAACCAGATTAAGCACAGCGCGGCAGAGTTTCAGCCCCGTCGTGCCGAGCCTGTATATGTACAAACTGGGTGCGTGTGACATGCCAACGGCTTCTAATTCAAACTCCAAAATACCTCTCTCAATATCCGCTCCGACTCGCAGCACAGAAACCATGACCATGAACTATTACGCACACCAACACCATAACCCCTTGGCGAAAAATGCTGCCCGCTTGAGCCTGTTGGCGCTGGGTTTGGTGTTGGCTGGCTGCGCAGTGAAGCCACAATTGGCTACACAAGAGGAGGTACGCGAGCGGGTTAAGTCAGACACCGTACAGATGTATGTTGGTCAAACCCCTATTGCGAGCGCTATTACCCTGGAAGAGGCGATAGCCCGCGCCCTCAAATACAACCTAGACTACCGGCTCAAGAAGATGGAGGCAGCTGTTGCTTTGGGCATTGCCGACTACACCAACTTTGACATGCTGCCCAGCTTGGTGACCAGTGCAGGCTACCGCAGCCGCAGCAGCCACATTGCCAGTAACAGCAATATCAATTTGCAAACCGGAGCTGAAAACCCGCTAAACCCCGGCTCCACTGACGAGCGCCAGCGCTTGCTGGCAGGAGCCGAGTTTTCCTGGAACGCGCTGGATTTTGGCGTATCGTACTACCGCGCGCGCCAGCAATCCAACCAGTTTTTAATTGCTGAGGAACGCCGTCGCAAGGTGGTGCAAAACATTGTGCAAGATGTGCGCTCCTCATTCTGGCGGGCTCTAGGTGCCCAGCAGTTGTCTGAGCAGGCGCGTCTGATCACAGAGAGGGCAGGCTTGGCCATGGCGCGTTCGCGTGAGGCTGAAATACAAAAGGTGATTCCTCCCGTACTGGCATTGAACTACCAGCGCGCCCTGCTGGATGCCACCACACTGCTCAACCAGCGGCGCCAAGACCTGGACGTAGCCAAGGCCGAACTGGCCGCCATGATGAACGTAGAACCCGGAGTGTCTTTTACCGTTGCAGAAACTGTGGAAACCAAGCTGGTCGATGCGCCGATGGATATTCGCAAACTGGAAGATTTAGCTTTGCTGCAACGGCCAGAGCTACGTGAAGAGGACTTTAAAAAGCGCATTACCGCTGACGAAACCCGCAAACAACTCTTGGGCATGCTGCCCGGAATTAGCTTTGATACAGCCTTGCAGTACGACAATAACAAGTACGCCTACAGTAATAGCTGGGCGCAAGGTGGCGTGCGCGTGTCGTGGAACCTGATGCGCCTTTTTGCGCTACCCGCGCTGGGCAAAACCCAAGAGGCGCAAACCAAGACCGATGAAACGCGCCGCATGGCTTTGTCGATGGCGGTAATCACCCAATTGCGGGTAGCCTCCGAGCGCTACCGCTTGGCAGTGGACGACTTTAAACTGGCCGACACTGCCGCGCAGGTGGACAAGCGGATGGCCGACTACATGCGCGCGTCCGTCACGGCCAAACTCGACAGCGAGCTAGAGCTGATCCGTGTGCAGGCCAGGGCCGTGCTGGGCAGCTACCAACGTATGAATGCCTATGCCAACGCCCAAATTGCGTTTGGCCGCTTGCAAAATACGCTGGGCTTTGACCCGTTGCCAGATGATTTTGAAGGCAATGCACTGCCAGTGCTGACCGAGCGCGTGCGCACCCATTTGAATGCGGTACAAAAAGATGCTTTCAAGATGAGCTCGACCTTGTTTGGCTACAACCCCACGGTATCAATCCACTTGGCCGGGGTAAGCGACCCCGTAGCCCAAGTGCGCATGAAGGCACAACTGTCTGAGCTGCTTACCCGCAACCATGTGGTGGTAGACGCAGCCGATGGTACGCCAATGACTTTTAGTTTAAAAACTGAGTCCAACGGGTCGCTTGACAAAATCAACTGGTCTATTGATGTTGCAGACCGCAAGGGTCAAACCATGGGCAAAACAGACTACGCTACCTCGGCACCAAACAACGCGCGCCAGTCCGTGTACGAAGCCGCTTTGGTGGCAGCAGTCACTTCCAGGTTGCCGCAGATTCGCACCTGGCTGGGCAGCATGGCTGAGGTTCCCCAATGACTGCTGCCCGCTACGCCGTAATGTATATGTTGGGCCTGAGCTTGGGCGCTAGCGCTTGCGCACAAACTGCGCAAGTGGCCATCGTGCCCGCTTCCGAGCTAGTGCGTGTACTGCTCACACCGGGTGGTGAGACCACCTTGGCCAGCCCGGTTGCAGCCAAAGTGCAAAACCTGAACGCGTCGCTGGGTGCCAGTTTTGCGCGTGGGCAAACTTTGGTAAGTTTTGACTGCTCTGAACAGACTGCACGGCTCGATATGGCCAAGGCTGAGCTAGACGGAGCCGTGGAGCAGCATGAGGCCAAAATTCGCATGCAAGGCCTTGAGCAGGCCAGCGATGTGGAGGTAGCATTGGCCGCCAGCTCAGTAGCCAAATTCAAGGCCCAGATCGCTCTGTCCAAAGCCCAGGTGCTGCAGTGCACAGTGGTAGCACCTTGGTCTGGACGGGTGGCCAAACTGCATATTAAAAACCACATGAGTGTTACCCCTGGACAGGCCATGCTAGACCTGGTGATGAGTGCTCCACTCAAGCTCAAGCTTAACGTCCCGTCTATGCGGATGGGGCAAGTCAAAGTGGGCTCCCAATTTAATGTGGCCATTGATGAAACAGGCAAAACCTATACGGCACGTGTTTCCGCTGTTAACAGCCGGGTAGATCCGGTTAGCCAGACGATCGAGATCGAAGCTGGTTTTGTAGGTGCGCATCCTGACCTATTGGCGGGCATGAGTGGAACCGCAAACTTTGCTACCACCAAGTAACAGCCAGTTCGATGGCAAGTGATTCAGTCTTGGTTGAGCCGCAGATGCTGGCGGCCTTGCTCCATATCGAGCAGCGAGCTTTTGCCGCCGACAAGCTAGCCGCCTTAGGTTTTACGATCACTAACGAGGGGGTAGCGCTGGCTGCATACCGGCAAGCGGCATTTTTTACCAGCAACGCTCGCAACAAACTGGTGTTAAATACCGCATCAGGATTGGCGGCAGTGGCCGAAGACTCGCCCTATGCCATCTGGCTGAGCCGTTTTGCCCAAACTTTCCCAAACAACCCAGGGTGCCACCGGCTCGATTTTGCTGCCGATGGCTCTGAGTTGGCGCAGGCTTGGGAAGAATGGCTGCCCGACCACTTGCTGGTGGCGCAACTGTTCAGCCCCGACCAGCAGCGCCTAGGTGCGGTGATGTACGCCAGAGATACGCCTTGGCTTGAGCCCGAACTGGCCGCACTTGACAGATTGCACCTCTCATACGGCTATTGCGTCGCTGCACTGGGGCGCAAGCGTGGCGCTTGGCGTGGCTTGACCAAAACCATTTTTTCAGCCACCTTTGGCAAAGTTGTGTTGGTCGCAGCCATCGCCGCCATGTTTATACCGATCCGCATCTCTGCGCTGGCCCCGGCCGAGGTAGTAGCGCTGAATGCGTTTGCTGTAGCCGCGCCGCAAGAAGGTGTGATCGGCAGTGTGCATGTGCAGCCCAATTCGCCCGTGAAAAAAGGCGACAAGCTGTTTTCTCTGGACGACTCAGCCGTGCTTGGCCGCAGGGAAGTAGCGGCCAAGGGCCTTTCGATTGCCCGCGCCGAGGCATTGGTGGCGCAGCAGCGTGCGTTTGACGAGCTTAAAAGCAAGGGCGACCTGGCAGCATCTACCGGACGCGTGCGCGAGAAAGAGGCCGAACTGGTGGCTGTCGAAGCGCAGGCAGCGCGTGTGGAAGTGCGTGCCGAGCGCGATGGTATTGCTGTGTTTGCCGATGCAAATGACTGGATCGGCCGGCCCGTGCAAACCGGCGAGCGCGTGATGCAAATTGCCAACCCGCAAGATGCCGGTGTGCTGGTATGGCTGCCCGCCATGGATGCCATCAACATCGAACCCGGCGCGCCTCTGCGTTTGTTCCTGCACGTTAAACCGCTAGACCCTTTACCCGGCACGCTGCTGCAAACCAGCTACCAAGCCGTTCCCAGCCCCGAGGGCGTATCTGCCTACCGTTTGCGCGGGCAGTTTGACCCTGGCACCGCAGTGCCCCGCATTGGCCTGCGCGGGACCGCCCGTATTGCCGGTGAACAAGCCAGCTTGGGCTACTACTTGTTCAGGCGGCCCATTGCTGCAGTGCGGGAGTGGACAGGGCTGTGAGCGCCGTCATGCCTTTGGCTGTGCCTGCACTGGCAGCGCCTCCTGCGCAGCCTGCCCCAGTTTGGCCGCAACTGCGCGACGAGTTGCGACTGCTGCCCGCTGCTGCTAACCACGACGGCTCACCCGCCTGGATGGTGAACGACCCGGTTAGCAACCGGTTTTACCGTATCGGCTGGGTCGATTTTGAACTGTTACTGCGCTGGTCTATTGGTTCTGAGGCCGCATTAGTTGCGTCGGTCAACGCCGAAACTACCTTGACGATAGAGGCAGCGGATGTTGCCGGACTGGTGCAGTTTTTAGGCCAGCACGACTTGCTGCGCGCCAACGACCAAGCCAGTGTGGAGCGGCTTAGCCAACGCGCGGCCAAGGGGAAAAGCAGCGCCTTTCAGTGGTTATTCCATCACTACTTGTTTTTTCGCGTGCCGTTGGTTCGTCCACAGCGTTGGCTGGCCGGTTTGCTGCCTGTTATTAACTGGCTGTTCACCACGCAGGCCGCTTGGGCGATCATCTTGCTCAGCGGAACGGGCTTGTTTTTGGCCGCTCGACAATGGGAGACCTTTGCCCACACCTTTATCGACCAGCTCAGTTGGTCGGGCGCGGTGGGCTTTGCCATTGCGCTGGGGTTCGCCAAGGCGCTGCATGAGCTGGGCCACGCCTTCACCGCTACCCGCTACGGGGTGCGCGTGGCGCATATGGGCGTGGCCATGCTGGTGATGTTCCCCATGCTGTACACCGACACCAGTGAGAGCTGGAAACTGAGCAACCCACGCCAGCGCTTGGCCATTGCCAGTGCCGGCATATTGACTGAGTTGGCCTTGGCAGGGCTGGCCACTTTGGCTTGGAGCTTGGCGCCTGATGGCCCCGTGCGCAGCGCCTTGTTTTTCTTGGCCACTACCAGTTGGATTTTGACGCTGGCCGTCAACGCCAGCCCTTTCATGCGCTTTGACGGGTATTTCATCCTCACCGATGTGCTGGACTTGCCTAACCTGCACGAGCGGGCGGGCGCACTGGCAAAAAACTGGCTGCGTCGCACCCTGCTGGGCTGGAGCGAGCCGTGGCCTGAGCAGCTGCCCGGCCGCAGCAATGCAGCCCTGATTGCCTTTGCACTGGCCACTTGGCTGTACCGTTTGGTGGTGTTTTTGGGCATTGCCCTGCTGGTGTATGTTTACTTCTTCAAGGTGCTGGGCATCGTCCTAATGGCAGTTGAACTGGTGTGGTTCATTGGCAGGCCGGTGGCTACTGAATTCAAGGTATGGTCTGCCAACCGCAAACACATTAAAGTTAGCCGTATGGGTCTGGCAGCACTCCTGCTGGGCGGCCTGGTAGCCGCACTGGTAGTGCCCTGGCAAAAGGGGGTTCACGGCTGGGGTTGGATCCATCCAGAACGCCAGCAAGTGGTGTTTTCACCTTTGGCTGGGCGTGTGCTGAGCCTACCGCAGGCAGGCAAAGTTAATACAGGGCAGCTGCTGTTTGTGCTGGAAGCACCCGACATGCGCATGGCCGCCTCGCGCTATACCGGCTTGGCCCTTGCCCGCGAGCAAGAGCTCATCGGTCTGAGCGGCTTACCCGAGGGGGAAGAGCGGCGCGTGCAACTGGAGTTGGAGCGCGACAAATTTAAATCCGAGGCCCGCACCTTCCAAGACGCGCAAGCCCGCCTGCGCATTACGGCAGCATTCGCTGGCGTGCTGGACGATCTGGACCCTGCGCTGGCACCCGGTGTGTGGGTGCAGCCCCGCCAGCCGCTGGGCGTGGTGGTTGACCCATCGCGTTGGGTGGTAGACACATTTGTCGCCGAATCCGATGTCGGGCGCATCCAGGCCGGGCAAACCGCACGCGTGCACTTGGGCCTGCATTCCAGCGCCATCCAAAGCGCCAAAGTGCTAGAGGTGGACACCGCCAGAACCCAGGTTTTGCCACACCCCATGTTGGATGCCCACACCGGCGGCCCCATCGTTACCCTGAGCGCAGCACCAGGCGACGGCCAACCGGGCGTGCGGGTGCCGCAAGATGCCCTGTACCGGGTGAGGGTACAGCTTGACTCGTCACCCCCACTGCGCCAGATGGCCATTGGCCGCGTAGTGATTGAAGGTACGCAGCGGGCTTATTTGGAAACCGTATGGGAAAAAATCGCCGCCGTGTTTGTAAGAGAAAGCGGTTTTTAGCCAGCTTGGGATACTCTGGTTAACCATTGCGACTGGCAGCACACCTAGCGAGTTACCGTCCAGGTAAATCACGCCATCAGGCAAGCTAAACATGCGCCGCAAGCCGCGCAGCGGGTCGGCTGCGTCTAGGGCTTCGCAGTGGGCCAGGGTGGGGAAGGGTAAATGGGATTGCATAGGCTTAGAAGATAGCAGCGTTCAAACCTGCAGCATCAGTGGCCTATCAAACGTTGCATTTTGGCAACATAAAGGGCTAATTTAAGATCTTGTTCAAATAATAAATTTTAGCACTTGGGTGCGACATGGAAGTTTTCAAAAACGCAAAAATTAGGGTTTTCCAGAGTGCATCGAGCCTAAAGTCAAGTTTTTATTAGTGCTGTGCACGCCTAAACATCTACCAGCTGTTCAAATTGACCTACCTATCTAAAGTTGTAAAACAAATTGACACAAATTAGCCATCTCCGTGACAATTTGCAAGTCTAGTGAAAGCTAGCGTAGAGCGTAAAAAAATTGATGTTTTCAGGGTGTGTTGATGAGAGCTTTTTTAAGGGTCGTTTGTCTTGCAGCGAAAATAATTGCGTGCACGCTGCCGTCTGCTGCTTACGCGCAGCCTGTTCCAGCGGTACCTGCATTAGACGTTGAAGCACAAATCCAAGAAGGACTACGTCGCCAGGAAGAACGAAATCGTATATTACAACGGGCTACAGAACCCAATGTTGATATATTAAAGCCGTCCGCATCTACTCAAGCTAAGGAATTGTTAACTGAGGATGTTAATTGTTTAGTCATCACAGCAATCGACTTTAGTGGTGAAGGCGCGCAACGATTTCCCTGGCTGCAAAGCGTAGTTAAGCCATATCTTCGGAAATGCCTCGGTGTTAGTCGGTTGTCGCAATTAGTATCAAACTTGGATGAGGAGCTTCTAGAGAGAGGTTTCGCAACAACACGTGCCAGCCTACCGCCACAAAATTTACAACAAGGTAAGTTGCAAATTTTGCTCAGTTTGGGAGTTGTTGCAGAGCTACGGATGGTACAGTCGCAATCAAATAAACCGGATATTCAATGGGGTACTTGGAGAAATGCGTTCCCTGTCAATTCTGGGGACCTTTTGAATATTCGAGATATAGAGCAAGGCGTAGAGCAAATGAAACGCCTACACAGCCAAAACGTGATAACCAAGTTAGAGCCTGGTATTGAGCCCAACACCAGCATAGTAATTATTGAGCGCATGCCAATAGAGCTGAGTAGCCGTATTCGAGGGGGCCTTACTCTGGATAACTCGGGTGGTCAAACTTTAGGCCGAACTCAATTCTCCGGCAATTTAGCTTTAGATAATCTATTGGGTTTGAATGACATTGTTGGGCTAACCTTAAACAGCAATTTTGAAAAACCTAAAGCTAGCCACCAAAGTCAAAGTCTAGGTCTGAATTACAGTGTACCTTGGGGTTATAACAACTTTTCGTTAGGCTTTAGTCAAAGCAAATTTGCGCAGTACGTACAAGGAACGACCGCACGCTTTTTGTCCAGCGGTACAAGTTGGTCGAGTGACGCTAAATTAAGTAGGACGCTATTACGTACAGGCAGTGCCAAGCTGTCTGTGTATAGCAGCGTCACACTGCGCAGGGCAAACAGCTTTCTTGAAGATGTAGAGTTACTTGTACAACGCCGCCGAACTACAACCCTAGAGGCTGGATTAAATTATAAAAAACTGTTTGAAAAATCATCACTAGATATAGACCTGGCTGTTCGCAAAGGCATGCCGTGGCGGCAGGCGCAAGAGGATTTCGACTCTGCGCAAGAAGGTGGATTGACTTTACGACCCAAAATTATCACTGCCAGCGTGTCATATGCTACATCGACGCCTTTAGGAAAAAGCACAGAGAAAAGCGCTGCACGCACGGTGCAATATAGCGTCAACTTGCGTGGCCAGCATACCCAAGCTAACACATTGTCAATTGACCAGTTAGCCATTGGTGGGCGAGGGTCCGTGCGAGGTTTCGACGGCGACGCTGTCTTAATTGCAGAAAACGGGTTTGTCCTACGCAATGAGTTCACAACACCTTTGCGAGTAATCGATTCAGTCGATAGCAATTTAGTCTTAGGCTTTGATATGGGCCGCGTATTCGGTTCCAGTGATATTGCGCTAGCAGGCCAAAAGTTAGCTGGCTTAGCTGTTGGCCTGCGTGGTCGTGTTGGCGCGCTCAATTTTGATATTAATGTGGCCAAACCCATATACGCACCAAGCGGTTTTAAAACCAAAGCGGTCAGCTTGTATGCGTCCATAACACACGCATTTTGAATACAGCCATGTTTAGAGTAGAAAAAATATGAAGCGTTTATTTGCCCAATCTTTGCTAACACAAGCCTTCCGTATGCGCGGCACAGACTATGTGTTGCGCTCACAGCTAGCGAAGCCTGAAGTTGCGTTCGTAGCTCCAAGCTGGAGGCGGTTAGCAGCAAGAATCTTCACTGGCTTGTATATTTTCCAAACGTTGCTAGCCACAGCCCCAGTAATGGCACAGGTGGTGGCCGCACCAGGAGCTGGTGTAGGTGTTAAGCCGCTAATCGACGCTACTGCCAACGGCATGCCTATTGTCCACATAGCACCGCCAAGTGCAGGAGGTGTAAGCCGTAACCAATTCGATCAGTTTAATGTACCCACTAATGGCTTGATACTAAACAATAGCAACACTAATGTACAAACTCAGCTAGGTGGTTGGGTCAGTGGAAACTTGCAGCTTGGAAGGACACCTGCTCGCATTATTGTTAATGAAGTGACGGGTACAAACGCCAGCCAACTACGTGGCACCATCGAAGTCGCTGGCCAGCGTGCAGATATTGTTATTGCGAATCCCAACGGAATAGTGTGCGATGGGTGTGGGTTTCTCAACACCAACGGACGCGCAAGCCTAGTTACAGGCCGCACTGAATATAACGCTAACGGCAGTATTTCTGGCTTCAATATTAATAGCGGAAATTTACAAATTGGTGCACGTGGCTTGAATGCTGCGAACCAAGAACAATTAGATTTGCTAGCTCGAGGCCTGGTGATTGAAGGTGAAGTGTGGGCAAAAAATCTTAAGGTCTTAGCTGGTGTCAACCAAGTGCTTTATGGCACCTTAAGCGTTGTACCGCAAAGCGGAAGCAACACGAGCGCGCCACAATTTGCTATTGACATTAAACAGCTCGGCGGCATGTACGCCAATCAAATCTACATGATTGCTACTGAAAGAGGGCTAGGCGTTAACAGTAGTGGACGGATAGCTGCGTTGCAAGGGAATTTACAGCTATCTGCTAGCGGCGATCTGACTTTAAGAGACAGCCAAGCAGCACAAACTGTAGAACTCACATCTACGGGTCGAGTAGAACTTACTGGGCAAACTCTTGCTGGAAGCAACATTCGTGTAGAAGCACCACTAGCGTTTGTTAATAGTGGCTTAATGCAAGCGGGACAGCAACTGGGTATTAATACGCCGCGTATAAACAATTCAGGTCGTCTGTTACAGCTTGGCAACGAAGATTTGACACTACTAGCGGCTGGCGGAGTGACCAACAACGGCTCAATTCAAACTGCCGGCAATCTGCGGATAGCTTCCAACACTATTTTCTCATCACCCATACTCGCTACTTCCACAGCAGGTCAAATGCTGTCAGGTGGTTCCATAGTATTGGATGCAACAAGTATTGATCTCAATTCGCAATATTTACAGGCGAACGGTAATCTTAGTATTAATGCACAAACCGTGCGCAATATCAACAGTCAAATTATTTCGGGTGGTGCGGTTAGTATTACGGCCGTAGCAGAGGCTGATATTTCGGCTACGACCATCGCGTCTAACGGTGGCATAAGTGTCTTCGCAAACCAGCTCACTGCTAATTCTTCAATATTATCTTCTAAGGATTCTATTGTATTAAATAGCAACGGTAGTATGCAGGTTAGCGGTGCGAATATTGCTAGTGATAAATCAGTAATAACGCAAGCAGCTTATATAGACGCAAGCAGTGCTGCTTTCAGTGCGGCTCAAGGATTGCGTGTTGCATCGCAAAATCAACTCAATGCGCAAGGTGCTCAGTTTGCAGCGGGCGAGAATGCAGAACTGCGTGGTGTTGGGATTACTACAGTTGGCGGTACCGTGTCAGCGGCAACCATTAGTATGTCGGCAGGTAGCGGTAGTTTGAACAACCAAGGTGGAAAAATACTTGCATCTGGCAGTGCCATTGATGCTCTGGTCGTCCAAGCTACTGGTATAAACAACACAGCAGGTCAGCTGCGTTCCAACGGTGGTTTACAGTTAAATGTGAACGGAGGTGTTCTAGATAACTCACAGGGTTTGATCGCTGGTAGAAACAGCGACTTACGTAACATGGGCGGCCTTATCAACCGTCAAGGTCAACTAATGACTAATAGCGACCTATCTTTATGGGGCACCAGCCTAGATAACAATGCTGGAACTATCATCACTACAGGTAACTTTCTTGTTGATACCCAAAATAATACGCTGGATAATCGAAACGGCACAATACAAGCTGGTGATCGCCTGAGTCTTTCTGCTGGTAGCTCTAATTTACTGGGACAAAACGGTAGTTTGATCGCTGGAGGTGCATTATCGATACTAGCAAATGCAGTTGACTTGCAACAAAGTGGTATCAGCGCGGGTGGTCAAATTGCTATCTCGGGTGCGCAGGTTAGCGCCACCGGCAGCACAATACTTGGTTCCAAAACGGTTCAAATCTCTGCGTTAAATAGTGCCGAGCTAGCGGGTGCTGTGATTGCTGCAGGTGGTCCGCTAGATATTCAAGCTGTTTCCATCAACGCAAACCAGGCAGATATTAGATCCGCCGCATCTGTTGTGGTTAGCGGAAATTCGTTGCGTGCAGATGGTGTTCAAATACTCAGTGCAGCGGATATTAACTTGGAGTCTCAAAGACTAACCAGCATAGATAACGCCCGGTTAGTTGCCCAGGGCAACATCACAGTTCAAGCTGGAAGCATTCAAGCGAGTCAAGCCTCGCTGCAAACCAACGGTAACTTGAACTTGACAGCCAATACTTTAGTTGCGAACGGTGCGCAGCTGTCAAGCCAGGGTGACACACGTGCAACCATACAAGGTGATGTGGTTCTGGCAGGTGCGAATGTGCAATCGGGTGGTGCATTTTCGTTGCAGGGGTCGGCAATAAATTCGGCGCGAAGTGTCATTAGCGCGGTTGGCGTTATTGACATTAATAGTAACTCTTTGCTCGCTGATGGTAGTAACGTGACGGGTGCTAAGGGTGTAAATTTGTTTGCACAAGGCGACATCCAATTGTCTGGTGCAGCGGTTCAGGCTGGCAATGCACTTACTGTAAACGGTGGCCAGTTATTGGCGAGTGCAGCCAATTTGAGCAGCGCCGGCTCAGTAGATTTGTCCTCTCAAGGCGCGGCGTTGTTGTCCGCTGCCCAACTGTCTGCGGGTAATGGGCTAAGTATTCAGGCAGATAGCATTCAAGCTAACTCTGCGGTTGCTGCTTCAGGTGCAAACCTATCTATCAAAGCCAACAGCCTTACAGGTGGCGACTGGTCAGCCCAAGGTAGTGTAGATATTGCTACAGCGGGTGTAACCAATTTATCAGCTGGTGCAGTGCGTGCGGGACAAGCAATTACGGTTGCTGCAAACGGCATCGTGGCGGATAACGCCAGCATAAGCGCACAAACTATTGCATTAAATGCTGGGCAAAACGCACTTAGCAATCGTGGTGGGCGTATTACGGCTACTGGCACGGGTAACAGCGCGCTAAGCATTAATGCCCAGGGCATTAACAACAGCGCCGGCGGTACACTAGCGTCTGCAGACGGTGCAATTCTCAATGCCAACGGAGAAATATTGGACAATCGTAATGGCACGATCCAAGCTATTGGTGCCTTGCAAGTCAATGCCAGCCAAATTTTGAACCGAGGCGGCACACTGTCTACAGGCGGATCATTAGATTTCTCTGGCCAAGCACTAGACAACAATGCGGGCACATTGCAAGCCGGTGGAAATATTACGATCGACACTGCAGGTCAAGCGCTGGACAACACGCGTGGCCGTCTTTTGGCACAGGGCAACATTGCTTTGCGCACAGGTGAATTGCTTAGCGCCGGTGGCACTATCGCCGCCAACGGCAATACCACAATCATTTCAACTTCAGTCAACAACACGGCGGGCACCATCTCAGGTGCTAGGCAATTAGACGTGAATGTCGCCACACTGCTGGCAACTGCGGGCGGTAGATTGGCCAGCGCTGGTGCGCTGACCCTAGATGCCCAATCTATACAAGGCCAAGGGGCTGTGCTTGAAGCAGGTGGGCGTTTGCAGGCTACCACGACCCAAGATTTAGATTTGCGAGCAGCCAGACTAGCTGGTCAAGAAGCCATTGCGTTAACAGCAGCAGGTGCCACAAATCTTGCTGGTGCAAGCCTGCGGGCTGGTGGCGCAGTTGCTATACAAGCCGCCAATGTTGATCTTACTCGCGGTACAGTTGGTGCCATCGGTGGTCTGGCTATTACAAGCAACCAACTGCTGGCTGCAGACTCAGCACTGATTTCTGTCGGGCCTTTAACCCTGAGCGTACTCGGCAACACTGAGCTGAGCCGTGCTAAATTAGAAACAGACGGTGCTTTGAACATTCAAGCCAGCGGCACAGTTGATGCCAATACGGCCAATTTCTACGCTGGTTCTTCATTGTCCTTAACAGGAAGTCAAATTAATGCCCAAGGTGCGCGCTTAGCTAGCCAGGGCAATAGCCAAGTAATTTCGCAAAACGCAGTTGAGCTTAGCGGCGCTAAAGTCATAACAGGCGGCACAGCCACCATTGCGGGCACGGACTTACGCATAAACAATGGTAGCGTGAACGTTGTAGGCTCCATAGCACTGGCTGGTAACAGCCTAGAGGCCGTAAGTACCCAGCTACTTACAGCCGGCGGGTTATCGGTAGCTATCACAGGGGATGCAAACCTCAATAGCACCACTTTTTCAGCCTCAGGTGATGTTGGCATTTCTGCACAAGCAGTTCAAGCTAACCAGGCGCGTATAGCTACCGACGGCGCATTGCGTATCAATGCCTCACAACTGCAAGCCAATAGCGCTGCATTGCTTAGTGCACAAACTCTCGCGGTCACTTCTTCAGGTGATGTCGATATGGTGGACAGTCGTTTATCTGCTGGACAGAGCATAGCTTTGCGCGCAGCCAATATCAATGCTGATGCTGCAATCGTCACTGCAGGTACTGCGCTTACAGTTATCGGTAGCCAACTACAAAGCCAAGGCGGTCAATGGTCCGCCCAAAATAACGCAAGTATTAGCACCAGCGGCAGCACAACACTGTCTAACGGCCTATTTACTGCGGGCAACGCGTTGTTTGTTCAGGCAAACGGTATCAACACCGATGGCGCAAAGCTTGGCGCCAAGACAATCAGTCTTGATGCTACAAACGGAGTTTTTACAAATATTGCTGGCAGCGTAATAGCTACCAACACTGGCACTACGGCGTTAATGGTCAACGCGCAAGGGATTGACAATAGCGGTGGAGTTTTGTCTTCCGCTGGTGCCACCTTGCTCAATACAAATGCACAAGCATTAAATAACCAAAGCGGTAGCATTGAGTCAGCAGGCAATTTACAGATCACTGTTGGTCAATCGCTCAACAACCTACAAGGGCGCATTGTTTCTCAGGGCGATACGAACCTTAGTGCGGGTTATCTTGGCAACACCAACGGTTTGATTGCATCCAATGGCCGCAGTACGATCGCCTCCGCAGCCCTTGACAGCACCTCAGGCCGCATGATTGGTGTGCAGCAGCTCACTGTGCAAGCTGCTGGTGTGCTCACGGCAGTTAACAGTACTTTTGCCAGCGCTGGCTCGGTCACGTTGGGTGCAGTGTCAATCAACGCCCAACGCGCCACCATCGAGTCCGGCGCCAGCCTGCAGATCACTTCTGCCCAAGGTGCTGACTTGCGCGCAGCCCGTCTGGTTGCTGAAAGTAACCTCGGTCTTGCCACCCAAGGCGCAGTGCAGTTAGATGCCGCTACCGTGCAAGCTAACGGTAACGGTGCAGTTACCTCCACCAGCCTGTCTGCCGCGTCCACTACGTTCAGTGCGGGCGGCGATTTGCAACTCACCAGCAGCGCAGGCGCAGCGGTCTTTGCCAACAGCAGCTTGGTCGCTGGTGGTAAGCTTACTGTTCAAGCGCTTGGTATCACAGCCACGCAAGCCACATTTGCGGCAGCGCAAGACATGGTGGTAGATGCGGGTACCGGCAATATCGACGCACGCAATGCTGCATTTAACAGCCAAACTGGGGGTATTGCTGTCTCTGGCGCAAGCATAGATGCATCGGCTACTTTGCCCGGAAACAATGCCGCAAATACACGCGGCTTTGTAGCTGCCAACGATTTGCAGATCAACGCTAGCGGCGATCTCAATCTGTCCAACGTATCGGCCATCGCGGGCCGCAACCTTTCTGTATCTACCCAGGGCCAACTCAACAATACCAGCGGTCTTATCGCAGCAGGTCAGCAGGGCAACGTCATTGCCAGCCAAGGTTTGAATAACCAAAGCGGCACTATCGATGCCAATAGCGCATTGGCCCTGCAGGTTAATCAAGGCAGTCTCAATAACACCCAGGGCCGGATCACCAGCCGCAGTAACTTAAGTCTCACGGCACCCAGTGGCCCTGGGGCAACATTGGCCAACTCGGGTGGCACCATCCAAAGTGCAGGCGCATTGAGCTTTGCGCTGAGCCAGTTAGACAACCAAAACGGTTCCATTACCAGCTTGGGCAGTCTTGCGCTAACCGGTGGTCCCATCAACAACGCCAGTGGTGAATTAGCAGCCCGCGGCGACTTAACCCTAAATACCAACAACGGCAGCTTTGACAGCCGCCAAGGCCAGCTTATCAGTGAAGAAGGCAGTGTGGCAGTCACGGCAGGTACAGGCCAAGCGTTACTTACCGACATGCGCTTATTCGCTAAAAACGATGTTCGCATCCAAGCAGGCCAAATCATTTGGCCGCGCATCCAGTTAAACCAAGGCCGCGACGTTGCCTTGATTTCTGGCAATGGACTTGATTTGACAGACGCACAAATTACAGCCCGCGACCTTACGCTCAACGCAGGCATAGGCTTGCTCAATAACGCAGGCGGTCAGCTGGTAGCTGCTAACGCTGCTTCTGTCAGCGGTACTGGCGTAAACAACCAGGGCGGTAGTATTGTTGCCAATGGACTCCTTAACGTGTCTGCCGCCACTGGCCAGCTGGCCAATTCAGGCGGAGAGTTGCGCAGCACACAGGGCGCAATGGCGCTCAGTGGCCGCGAAATTAACAACACTGCCAGCGGGCTTTTAGCTGCTGGCACCATTAAAGCGGCAGGTGACCTCAGCATCACCACAGCACAGGCTTTGTACAACGCTGGGTCAATCATTACAGCAGGCGCAAATCTGTCCACCAGCGGCACAGGCAGTATTGACAACCGCAACGGCCAACTCATTGCAATAGGCCAAGCCAACTTGTCTGCAAGTGCCATCAACAACACAGGCGGCCGCATCGCTGCAGGTGGTGCCGCCACGCTTACCGCCACAGCGGGCAGTATCTTGAACACCAACAGCACCATCCAAGCGGGCCAGCAGCTTAGCCTGCGTGCCACAGGCCAGGTTGACGGCGCTGGCGCTAATGCCCAATATTTGGCAGGTGCAGGTTTAAGCATTCAAGCTAACGGTGCGGTCAATTTAGCGGGCAGCACTTTGTCTGCAGCCAACGGAAACCTCAGCATTCAAGGCGCTACTGCACAGCTAGACGGTACAAAAATAGCCTCTGCAGGTGCACTAAGCGTTGCTGCAGGCACTGTTAACGCTACCCGCGCCAACCTGCAAGCCCGTGGCGATGCGGTTATCAACGCCAGCACGCTTGCGGCATCCCAAATTACGGTGGTAGCGGGCGGCGCAGTGAGCGTTACTGGCGGCACCTTAAACCTTGCCAATGCCCAACTCACTGGCAACGGCAATTTAATTGTCAGCGGCAGTAGCGTACAGGCAGGTGCGGCCACTTTGGTAAGCACGGCTGCCAGCGCCACCGTACAGGCCAGCGGGCAACTAAACCTTACGCAAGCCACCGTGCAAGCAGCTGCCCAAGACCTTACCACCAGCGGCGGTGCTGGCAGCTCAACAGCAGGCGCTAGGTTGATAGCGGGTCGCGACCTGCGCGTTACCACCGCCGACACACTGGACTTCAACAACACCAGCATTCAAGCAGGGCGCAACCTGACAGTCGTAGCCCAAGGTATCAATACCAGTGGAAGAACCATTTCTGCCCAAAACCTTAGCCTAGACGCAGGGTCTGGCCAGCTCAACAACACTGGCGGCAACCTGCAAGCCCTGGACACCCTCACGCTTTCAAGCCAAGGCCTGCTAAACCAAGGCGGCAAAGTTATTGCCACCAACCAGGTGACGGTCAATGCCCATACGGGCGATATTAACAACAGCGCAGGCCAAATCTACAGCGTGCGCGGTGCAACCGCCATTACGGGTAACAATATTAACAACACTAGCGGCGGCCTGCTGGCTGCGCGCACCAGCCTGGGCATAGATGCCGCTGCACTTAACAACACCGGCGGTAGCGCCGTAGCCTACGACAGTACACGTGTAAACGTCACTGGCTTGCTAGACAACCAAGCCAACGGCCAAGTTGCAGCCTACGACGGCAGCGTGAGCATCACCGCCACGACCACCAACAACAACCAGGGCCTGGTCTCAGGCGGCCGCTCGGTTACCATCAACGGTGGTGCTGTCAACAACGACGCAGGTGTCATTGAAGCCGGTTTGGGTGGTATCAGCATCAACACCAGTGGCCAAACCCTCAATAACACCAACAGCGGCACCGCACGCGGCATCGTCAGTACCGGCACGGTAAACCTGACCACAGGCCAGCTCAATAACACTGCAGGCTACATTGGTGCCAGTGACCAGCTGATGGTTAATGCCAGCGGCATAGACAACAGCGGTGGCCAGATGCTGGGCGTTAACAACCTAGGCATAAGCACCTCAGGCATTTTAAACAACGATGGCGGCAAAATTACCAGCGCCAACAACGCCAGCATTCAGGCCGGCACCTTAAGCAACACAGCAGGCCTTATTTTCGCCGCAGGCAACCTCAGCGTTAACGCCGGCGACATCAACAACAGCAACACCCATAGCGGTAGCTACAACCTAGGCCTGCTGGCCGGCGGCAACCTGACGGTAGCCGGTAACAACATTAACAACAGCCAAGGTGCCATCGTGGGCCTGGGCGCAGTGGAGGTAACTGCTGCTGGTACGTTAAACAACAGCACAGGCCAAATAGCAGGCAACACCGTGAAGGTGCGCGCCGCAGAAGTTACCAACACCGGCGGGCGCATAGATGCCAGCCGCACCCTGACCGTGCAAGCCCCCCGCACCAGCGCTGACGGCATCATTGCCTCTGGCGGCACACTGGCGCTTACTTTTGACGGCGACTACCTTAACACCGGCACCGTAGCTGCCAACGGCAACCTCAGCATTACCACCAACGGCACCTACACCAACCAAGGCACCGTAAGCGCCCAACAGGCACTCAACCTAACGGCCAACAACCTTAGCAACACGGCGGGTGCCCAAATTATTGCCCAGCAAACCACACTCAACGTAGCTGGCATCATTAGCAACGCAGGGTTGATCAACTCCACCGATGGCTTGACCCAGATCAACACCGGCACGCTTAACAACACAGGCAAAGTGTATGGCGACAGCGTAACTATCAACGGCCAGGTAGACAACAGTGCAGGTGCGGTAATTGCCTCACGCAGCGGTGACCTGGCCATTACTGGTGCGTTAAGCAACACCGGCGGTGCACAGGTGCTGAGCCTGGCCAACATGCAACTGGGCGTGGTGACCAACGTGGGCAGCCGCATTAGCGCTGACCGCAACTTGTCCATCAACGGCAGCCTGAGCAATCTGAACACCGGCTTGGCAGTGACCTACAGCACAACCACTACCAACACCCCTGGCAATCAATATGTGATCTTATACGGCGTTAAATACAATGTTACAGATGTGCGCAGAACAGAGGGCCTACCAGCGGGGGTGTATGTATTGCCCAGCGCCACGTATACCTTTGCCCGGTACGGCGCAGAGCCTTATGCAAGCCCGATTGTTGAGGGCTACTGCATTGGTAATAACAGCTGTACCACGGTCGTGCCAACTACTTATTTAACCAATCCAAGCGACCCGCGCTGGGCTGTGTTTGGTATTGCCGCTCCCAATGCCGACGGACTGGTACCGCCGGGGCCAGCGCCTTACCCTAGTTTTCTGGGTTGTTATGAGGCAGGTGACGGCGGGCCAGCAATTCGCAATACCAGAGACGCGTGTGGTGCGTGGTGGGCTGCGTCCGATGCTTATTTTGGTGGTATGACAAGCCGCATACTGCAAGCAAACCTGCAGCTCGATGCCGCTGTTACCGCGTTTAACGTTAACCTAGGAAACCGTTACGTAAGAAGTTGGACTGAACAAAGCGTTACGGGCCAGACCGTTGTTAGCCCTAGTGCTTCTGGCGGCGCAGCCGGGCTAATCTTAGCGGGCGGTAACATTGCTTTGTCTGGCGGTATTAACCATGACAGCACGATTGCTGCCGGCGGCGAGATAACCGGCGGCCTAGGCATGAATACGTCCACCTTCGCATTGCAAACCACTACTGAGCGTGGCGAGCAGCGCAACAGCAACCATATCGGCGGTACTGGCATTTCAGACGATGACCGCGAATACACCCTATGGCAACCTATCGCCTTCGCCCCCACCGTTAAAAGCATTGAAATAGGCAGCGCAAGGCAAGACCCTAACACCCCCCAAGGCGGTAACGCCGCCCCTGCAAATGCAGCCACCGTAGTAGCCGCAGCCGCTGCGGTACCCACAGCACTAGGTGTGCAAGCCACGCTGAACCGCGAACTCTTTGCGCCCCCTATAGCAACGCTTGCGGCTGCTGCTGCCCCTGGCGGTGTTAGCGGCGTAGGCTCGGTAACCGCTGGCGGCCTTGTGGCCCTGGGCGCTGTTACGGTGGCCAGCAGCAGCGCGGTTACCCGCACTGCTGCCACTGGCGTTACCACGGTTAGCCTGGGCAACGGCCCTAGCACGCCGCTGCCCGGCAGCGTCATAGCTGCCGACGCGCGCGCCGCACAAAGCAATTTGGTAGGCCAGCAGCTTACCCAGTTTGGCGCATTGGCCGCCGCTTCGCCCACCGCTGTAGCCGTAGTGCCCGTTATTGCGCCCAGCGCTGCCCCCACAGGCGCTACCGCCCCGGGTGCAGTAGATGCCAGCGCCAGCCTGGTCAACGCACTGGCCTTGGCTGCCAGCGGCCCCAACGGCCCCCGCGCCGCCAACCTGGCCGCTGCCACCGCGCCCGGTGCGCTCAACGCCTTAGCAGGCAGCTTGGCCGCCAGCGTGGTGGGTGCCAGCATCACGCAAGCCTTGGTTAAAGGCCCAGGCTACACCACCGTCAGCAGCACCAGCCGCATCAGCGCGCCTACCAGCCAGCTGTTTACCATCCACACCGCGCCCAACGCCCGCTACGTGGTAGAAACCGACCCCGCCTTTACCGGCTACCGCAACTTCGTGTCTAGCGACTACTTCTACACCCAGCTGCAGCTTGACCCCGAGCGCACCATGGCCCGCTACGGCGACGGCTTTGCCGAACAGCGCCTGGTAGGCGACCAAATACTGTCGCTGACGGGCCGCCGCTTTTTAGGTAACTCCACCAGCAGCGAAGCCCAGTACCTGGCCCTGCTTAGCGCGGGGGTAGCTTTTGCACAGCAGTACCAGCTTACCCCCGGCATTGCCCTGTCGGCCAGCCAGATGGCCCTGCTCACCACCGACATTGTGTGGCTAGAAGCCCGCACCATCACCCTGGCCAACGGCACCACCACCCAAGCCCTGGTGCCCCAGGTGTACCTGCGCCACCTGCGCGCAGGCGACCTGGCCCCCACCGGTGCTTTAGTGTCGGCCAACAACATAACCCTGCGCATGCCAGACGACACCAGCTTGACCAACAGCGGTACCCTGCTGGCCCGCAATAGCATTAGCGTAAACGCCAACGACATTAACAACAGCGGTACCATCAGCGGCAACCGCATTACCCTGGGCGCCCTGCGCGACATTAACAACCTTGGTGGGCAGATTATTGGCACCTCTAGCACCGCTAGCGCTAGCACCCCAGCGCAAGGCTCTAGCAGCGTAGTTTTAAGCGCCCAGCGCAACATCAACATTGCCAGCACCACCCAAAGCACCACGGCCAGCCTGGCAGGCCCCGGCGGCACCAGCACCGGTGCCGCCACCCGGGTAGACCGCATAGCCACCGTGCAAGCCGACAGCATCTTGCTGGCCTCTGTGGGCAGCATCAACCTCACCGGTGTGCAAATCAGCGCCAGCGGCAACCTGTCGCTAAGCACCACGGGCTCCACCGCCACCAGCACTATCAGCATCAACGGCATAGCCCAAACCAATGCCCAAAACACCCCCAACGCCCCAGGCAGCTACTACAACACCAGTAGCAGCAGCAACTTTGCCAGCAACCTTAGCGCAGGCAACAACCTGAGCATCAGCACCCAAGGCGCAGCCAGCCTCACCGGCAGCAACCTGAGGGCAGGCAACAACCTAACCGTAGTGGCCGCCAGCATTGACATAGCCGCCGCCATCGACGCCACCAGCGCCGACCACCGCCTGGTATTGCAAAACGGCTACAGCCACAACACCTCCAGCAGCCAAAGCACCTCCGCAGGCAACGTAAGCGCCGGAGCCAACCTGACCCTGCTGGCCACCAGCGGCAGCATTACAGCCACCGCAGCCAGCCTGGCCGCCAACACCGCAGGCCAAGGCGGCACCGCCACCCTGGTGGCCAGCGGCGATATCAACCTGCTAGAGGCCAACCTGGTCAGCACCCGCACCAGCGACAACCTGGACCGCAACCGCAACGCCCTGCGCAGCATCACCCGCACCAGCAGCAGCGCCAGCACCACCACCAGCGTAGTCGGCACCAGCCTGACGGGCACCCACATCGTGGCCCAGGCCGGCAACAACATCGTGGTCAGCGCAAGCCAAGTGGCCAGCCAGAATGGCACCACACTGGCCGCAGGCAACAACCTGGTCATCACCGCCGCGCAAACCAGCACCAGCACCACCAGCGCCGCCAGCGAGAACCGCAGTGGCCTGATGGTCAACGCCTCCTTAAGTAACCCCAACGCCTTGAGCGTTGACCTGCGCCGTGCCCAGGCCAGCACCGGCCAAAGCACCACCACCGGCCTGGTCAGTAGCAGCGTGACCAGCGCCAACGGCGCCACCACCCTGATGGCCCAGAACGGCCAGCTGGCCATCGTGGCCAGCCACGTAGCCGCTGGCGCGCAAAGCCAGCTCAGCCTGCAAGGTGCGCAAGTTGACTTAAGCGGCGCCCTGAGCGGCCAAGAAAGCACCCGGGAAGAAACCCGCAGCGCCACCAACAACCACATCGGCATCGTGCGCCCCGGCGAAGGCATCCAGTCACGCGGGGGCCTGCAAGGCAGCAACGACAGCACCCGCCTGGTGGCCACCAGCCTGGCCGGCGGCAGCATCAGCATCACCGCCACCGGCATAGCCGGTAGCACCCGCACCGTGGTGCTGCCCGACGGCACAACCCGCGCCATCGCCAACCCCAGCGGCATCAGCCTGGCCGGCGTAACCCTCACCACCCCCGGCCAGCTGGCCTTGGACGCAGGCACCGCAACAATAGCCTTTAACCTGATGCAAACAGGCGCCACCACCAGCCAAACCCAGCAGCAACGCGACCTGGCCTACCAAACCGCCCGGGGCGCGGGCGCCACCCTAAACCAAGCCGAGTACAACCAACTAAGCTACGGCAGCCTAAGCTTAGGCGGCAGCGTCACTGTGCAAGTGGCCAGCAACAGCAACCAGCGCGGCAA
>JAYWGO010000057.1:0-6886 GCA_043778205.1 Polaromonas sp.
GCATGGCTCAGTTGGCTCAAATCGGGTAGTGTGGTCATTGCCCCTATTGTTGCTCTTTAATTTGTAGCGCGCAATAGCTGGGAACCTGAGTAGTTACTACAAAACCAGGTACCTTACACCACCTCAGTGCTTTAACGCGAGGTCGTTTTCAATGCCCACAGCGCTTTTTAGAGCGCCGCAACAACGCCCATTCGGCAACATTTAGCCAGTTACATTTACGCGGCTGTTACAGATTAACCGTTATGCGAGAGAACAAAAACAATTAGCATCGGCAAGACTTAACCACAACACATTACGCCATGATGCAAACCACTTTGCCAGAACCTAATGCTGCGCAAGCGCCGCAAACCATCGCACCCCATACGCCTGCTACGCCTGCCATCCCCTCGCCTTTAGCAGCCAGCCCAGCCAGCCGCCTTGCGCCCATGTCGCTGGCAGCCTTGAGCGCAGCGGCTCTGGCAGCCTGCGGCGGCGGCGGTGCGGGTGGCCTAGATCCATTGTCAACATTGGATGACCTGCCCGGTAACCCGCTGGGCAACGGCACCTCTGGCAACGGGCCTGCGCCCGATTTGGTGGTGGTAGAAGCCAACAAAATGCCAGGCTCCGGTGGCGTAGCGCCTACCGCACCGGCAGCGGCAGACCAACCTACGGCTGCAGATGCCGCACGGTTTTTAACCCAAGCCACCTTCGGCATAGAGTCCACAGCAGAGATTCGCCTGACCCAAACCAAAGGCCTGCCACTGTGGCTGTGGGAGCAGTTCAACAGCCCCACATGGCTGCACACCAGCTACCTGGACCAGCAAAAACTGCGCAACAAAAACGACCAAGGCGTGCCCCGTGCCAACGAAGAGATGAGCTACGAGGCTATTTGGCAACAGTGGCTGGGCAGCAAAGGCCAGCTGCGCGTGCGGGTGGCCTTTGCGCTGTCGCAAATTGTGGTGATCTCTAACACCGCGCCTGATATTCGGCCCTACGCCATGTCCAGCTACATGGACATGCTCAATTTCAACGCCTTTGGCAACTACCGCCAGGTGCTCAAAAGCGTGGCCACCCACCCGGCCATGGGCTACTACCTCAACATGATCAACAGCGAGCGGGACAACGCGGAAACCGGCGCGCACCCCAACGAAAATTTTGCCCGCGAAGTGCTGCAGTTGTTCAGCATTGGCCTGGTTAAGCTCAATCTGGACGGCAGCCCCCAGCTTGACGCTGCCAACAAGCCCGTGCCCACCTTTGACGAATCTGTGGTGCAAGGCTTTGCCAAGGCCTTTACTGGCTGGAGCTACCCCAACGCCACCGGTTTTGACGAGGCCGACGAAGAAGCGCCCGAGGCCTGGACCAGCCCCATGAAGCCGTTTGCCAGTGCCCACTCACCCGAAGCCAAAAAGCTGTTAAACGGTATCACGCTGCCAGCAGGCCAAAGTGCCGAGCAAGACATGGACAGCGCCATCGACAATATTTTCAGCCACCCCAACGTAGCGCCTTTTATCAGCCGCCAGCTCATTCAGCGCTTGGTTACCAGCAACCCCAGCAAAACCTATTTAAGCCGGGTGGCTGGTGTCTTTAACAACAACGGCGCAGGCGTGCGCGGCGACCTGCGCGCCGTGGTCAGCGCCATTCTTTTAGACCCCGAAGCCCGCACCGCCACCCCGGCGGCCAACTTTGGCAAGCAGCGTGAACCGGTGGTGCGCTTTGCCAACTTTTTACGCGGCTTAGGTGCCCGGTCGCAAAACGGTTTGAACTCTATTCATTACTTAGAAAGCGCTGACAACGGCTTGGGCCAAAGCCCGCTGCTGGCCCCGTCGGTGTTCAACTTTTTCTCACCCAACTACCGGCCCGCAGGCCCCATAGCCTCGGCAGGCTTGGTGGCCCCAGAATTTCAGATCACCACCGAGACCACCGTAGTGGGCGGGCTTAACTTTTTTGCCAGCCTGATTAACAACGCAGGCTACGGCTATGAGGCGTTTGAACTCAAACTCAACTACGCCCCCCTGCTGGCGCTGGCCAACAACCCTGCGGCCTTGGTGGCAGAGCTTAACGCGCTGTTTTTTAACTACGCCATGGGCTCCACACTGCAAACCCGCATGACCAGCATGCTGGCCGCCCTGCCCGCAGACGACCCCACACGGCGCGTGAAAGCCGCGCTGATTTTGACCAACCTGTCCCCCCAGTACATCGTTCAAAAATAACAAGCAAGGCACCACACCATGATGAACAAACGCCAATTTTTAAAAACTTCCGCCGCCCTGGGTTTGGGCAGTGGGCTGGGCGCTTTTACCCAGCTGTCAGCCCTGGCGCAAAGCGCCACAGGCGCTGACTACCGCGCCCTGGTTTGCCTGTTTATGTACGGCGGTAACGACAGCAACAACATGCTGATTCCGTATGACCCTGCAGCCCACAGCCGCTACGCTGCAGCGCGCAGCAACCTGGGGCTGGCGCGCGACACACTGCTGCCCATCACCCCCAGCAACACCGCAGGCGTAAGCTATGCGCTGCACCCCTCTATGACAGGCATGGCCGGTTTGTTCAATGGCACTGCCACCCGCACGCCCAAGGTGGCATGGGTGGCCAACACCGGCCCACTGGTGGTGCCCACCAGCAAAGCGCAGTGGCAGGCACGCAGCGTGCCGCTGCCCGACAATTTGTTCTCGCACTCAGACCAGCAGTCGCAGTGGCAGTCGGCCACCTACGAACGGCCTAGCAACGGCTGGGGTGGCCGCCTGGCAGAGCGCCTGGTGCCTGATGGCAGCATCAACCGGGGCTACTCGGTGCTGTCGGTCACTGGCGGCAACCTGTGGGAGACGGGCGATGCCAGTTTGTCAGCCTACAAAGTCTCGTCCTCGGGCAGGTTTGGTTTTGATTTTTACAACCCCACTGGCACCGACCCGCTGTCTTTGGCCATCACACAAACCCTGGCCGACACGCACCAGCACCTGTTTGAGCAGGGCTTTGTCGATGTGATGGGCCGCTCTATCGAAGTGCAGCGCATACTGACACAAGCCCTGCAAGGCACCACATTGGCCACCGTGTTCCCAGACACTGGCTTGGGCAACCAGTTCAAAATGGTGGCACGTTTGATTGCTGCACGGGACAAGCTGGGGCTGAAGAAACAGTGCTTTTTTTGCAGTATTGGCGGGTTTGACACCCATGGTGAAGACCAGCTTACGCGCCAAGCGCAGCTACTCGGCGAGATCAGTGCTGCCGTTAGCGCCTTCTACTTGGCTACCGAAGAGCTGGCGGTGGCCGACAAGGTAACTACCTTCAGCGCGTCTGACTTTGGCCGTACTTTCACCTCCAACGGGCAAGGCTCTGACCACGGCTGGGGCGCGCACCATTTTGTGGTGGGCGGTGCGGTGCAAGGCGGCAAGCTGTTTGGCACCTTCCCAGAGCACGTGGTGGGCGGGCCCAACGACTCGGGCAATCAGGGTAACTGGATCCCCACCACCTCTACCGAGGCCTACGCCGCCACGCTAGGCCGCTGGTTTGGGGCCAATGACACAGTGCTAGGCCAGGTGTTCCCGCGCTTGGGTAATTTCAATGGCAATGTGGGTTTTATGGGCTAGGCATTTGGTGTTGGCTTTTGGTTTTAGGCCCTTTGTTTTAAGCTCTGAACCGCTTGCGAATCAAAGCCATTGCCACCCAAAACGAAACCACAGCGCTGACCACCAAAATTGCCAAATTGCGCCACGGCGATTGAGGCAGTTGGCCCATAAATAGCGGCCGCACGATGTCGATCGCCGCACCCAGCGGCAGCCACTGCGCAATGGCTTGAACCCAGTTGGGCAGCTGCTCGCGCGGGAAGAATACACCAGACAAAAACATCATGGGCGTGAGAAACAGCGTGAAGTAGTAGGTGAAAAAGTCATAGCCTTTGGCCAGTGCGGTAAAAATCATGGCAATGCAGGCAAAGGTCAAACCCGCCAGCAGCAGCACCGGCCAGGCCAGCAGCAGCGTCCAGTGGTGGCCCAGGCCCAGCAGCAGCATCACCCCCATGATGATGGTCACGGTGAACAGCGACTTGTAGGCCGCCCACAGCGTTTCGGCAAACACCACATCGTCTAGGCTGACAGGCGCATTCATAATGCCGTCCCAGGTCTTTTGCATGTGCATGCGCGAGAAAGCTGAGTACAACGCCTCAAAGCTGGCCGCTTGCATAGCGCTCATACAAATAGAACCACTGGCCAAAAACAGCATGTAGGGCACCTGCTGGCCGTTAAAGCTAACCTGCCCCACCAGCGCGCCCATGCCGTAGCCAAACGCTACCAGCCAAATTAAGGGCTCGGCAATGTTGCCCACCAGGCTGGGAATAGCCAGCTTTTTCCACACCAGCATGTTGCGCAAAAACACCGGCCACCAGCGCCACGTGACCGACGGGGCCTGCCATAGCGAAGGCAGTGAGGGCGCAGGAGAAAGCCCCGCATTAGAAATGGATGTTGTCATGGCAATTAACCTTCTTCTCGAATTTGGCGGCCTGTGAGTTTGAGGAACAGGTCTTCTAAGTTGGCCGGGCGGTGCAGCGTGCGCAACTGCGGGTAGGCGTGCAGCGCTTGCAGCAGGGCGGTGGCATCGCGGGTGTAGAAAAACACGGTCTCACCGCTAACCTCTACCCGCGCGGCATGCGCTGCCACGGGGCTGTTTTGCAGCGCTACTGCGCCTTGGCCAAAGACCTCAACCACATCGGGCTCCAGGTGCTGGGCAATCAAATCGCGTGGCTTGCCTTCGGCAATTTTTCTGCCGTGGTCTACCACCAGCAGGCGCGAACACAGGCGCTCGGCCTCGTCCATAAAGTGGGTGGTCAGCAAGATAGATTTGCCTTGCGCCAGCAGCACCTGCAGGCGCTCCCACATCAGGTGGCGGGCTTGGGGGTCTAGGCCGGTGGTGGGCTCGTCCAGCAGCAGCAGGTCGGGGTCGTTGACCAGCGCGCGGGCCAGGCTTAGGCGGCGCTTCATGCCGCCTGAGAGCTCGCCGGGTTTGGCTTTGGCTTTGTGCGTGAGCGAGGCAAACTCTAGCAGCTGGGGCACGCGGGGCAAAATAGCGGCGGTTTTCATGCCAAAGTAGCGTCCGTACACCAGGATGTTTTCTTCCAAATTAAAGTCGGGGTCCAGCGTGTCCATTTGGCTCACCACGCCCAGGCGCGCTTTGATGGCGCGGGCATCGCGGGGCATTTGCAAGCCCAAGGCGTGAATTTCGCCGCTGTCGGGGGCGGTTTGGCCCAAGCACATGCGAATGGTGGTGGTTTTACCTGCACCGTTGGGGCCAATCACGCCCAGGCATTCACCGGGGGCAATGTCAAAAGAAAGGTCGTTAACCACGGTGTTGCTACCGTAGCGTTTGACCAAGTTGCGGACTGAAAATATGGGCTCTAGCATGCGGCTATTGTCGCGCGGTTTGGCCGCTGGCTGGGCGCGGCTAAAATCAAAACCAAGATTCCAGAATATTGCCCTGTTGCCCGCCCCTGAAAGCCCACTGTGTCTGACCGCCTAGCCGTACTGCCCCAATACCTGATGCCCAAAAAAGCCATGACCCTGCTGGCAGGCGTGATAGCCGGTGCCCACGGCGGGGCCATCACACGGGCGATCATTGCGCGCTTTGTGGCGCGCTACCAGGTGAACATGGCCGAGGCGGCTGAGCCAGATATTGCCAGCTACGCCACATTTAACGAGTTTTTTACTCGCGCACTCAAACCCGGCGCGCGCCCGCTGGCCCAAGCAGACTGGGTTTGCCCGGTGGACGGTGCTATCAGCCAGCTGGGCAAGATTGACAAAGACCAGATTTTTCAGGCCAAGGGCCACAGCTACAGCACGCGGGCGCTGGTGGGCGGCGATGCGCAGCTGGCAGCGCAGTTTGAAGATGGCCATTTCGCCTGTTTGTATTTGTCGCCCAAGGATTACCACCGCATTCACATGCCGTGCGCTGGCAGCCTGCGCCGCATGGTGTATGTGCCGGGTGATTTGTTCTCGGTTAACCCCACTACAGCGCGCGGTGTGCCGGGCCTGTTTGCGCGCAACGAGCGTTTGGTGTGCGTGTTTGACACACCCCATGGGCCGTTTATCAACGTACTGGTGGGTGCCACTATTGTGGGCAGCATGGCCACCACGTGGCACGGCTTGGTCAACCCTCCGCGCAGCAGCGCAGTACGCGCGTGGGACTATGCACCCGGTGCAGTGCGTTTTGAGCAGGGCGACGAGATGGGCCGGTTTTTGCTCGGCTCTACCGTGGTCATGCTGTGGCCTGCGCAAGCCCTGGCATTTAACCCCGATTGGGCGGCGGGGCGCGGGGTGCAGATGGGTGAGATGATGGCGTTGGCGGGCAAAGACTTAGTTCTTTAGCTTTTGCTTGCGTTGCGTGTCGCTCTTTTTACCTCGCGGGCTTCGCGGTGCAGCGTGCGCTATGTGCATGCGCCCCAGGGCAGCGGGCACAACGGCCAAGCATCTGCAGTGCTCGAACTGGGGGAAATAACGAGCCTCGCTGCGCTCAAACATCTAAATTTCTGATCCCCAGTTCTGCGCGCTTCGAGCCCGCAGCCCTAATCGGGGCGCATGCACACAGCGCACGCTGCACCGCGAATACGAGAGTGCTTTGATGGCTTAGGGTGCGGGGAAGGCGAGTACGAAATGGGAATGGGAAAGGGAAACGAGCCAAAACAGCCCGCAGCGCAGAATAGTGTTTTTTTAAGCGTTTTAGCCCTATCGCCCAAGGAAATGCTGCACGAGTAGCTATGAAATATGTAGTAAGCGTACTGCGCTCGACCCTAACAGCACACAAGCCAGAACCGAAACAAAAACCTCAGCACGCCAACGAGCGCACTGCTGCGGCGCTGCGGTGGTTGCCGCCCATTAAGAGCCCCGGGCTCGAAGCGCGGAAATTTTGGGATCAGGCAATGTCG
>JAYWGO010000058.1:0-72991 GCA_043778205.1 Polaromonas sp.
CTACTTCAGCGTAGCGGCATCAAGGAGGAGCCCGCAGGGCGGGGGACAGCCGCGTAGCTGAAGTAGCACCGCCGACCTGATCCCGTACAAGACAAAAAAGACGCGCTTAGATTCCAAATCCGCTGATCGCTGCATCCACCGCTGCCGCCGCTTCCAGCGGTTTCTCCATGGGAAAAAGATGCGTTCCGTCCAGCCAAGTCATGCGGCCTTGGGTGACTTTTTCAGTAAGTAGAGTGCCTACCGTTTTCATCTCTTTGGACTGCAAACCGCCCACAAAGGCCACGGGGCATTGCAGCGGGTGTTGTTTGAGCAGGCGCTCGATGTTGTCAGGCAGGGTGTTGTAAATGTGCGTTTCTATCTGGCGGTCAAAGGCCAGGTGGCGCACTGTGGTGCCCTGCGAGTTTGTCGCGTCGTGGGTGCCGTGGTCAATGTAGTCGCGCAGTACAGCATCGTCCCACAGGGCAAAAGCGCGTTTGCTTTTAAAGTGGTTGTAGGCAGCCTCTGCGCTGGACCACATGTGTTTGCGGTGCTGGCTGACAGCCCCAGGTGATATGCGGCCAACCAGTTTGGTGGTCTTGATGGCACCCAGCGTGGTAGCGCGCCAGCCGCCCAGCGCGGGTGCGTCTAGCAGCACCACACCGCGCACCAGGCTAGGGTGTTTGGCGGCGCACATCAGGCTCAAAATACCGCCCAGTGAATGGCCTACCAAGTAGGCACTCTGGCCCGCATGGGCTACCTGGTGCTGCACAAAATCAGCCAGCTCTTGCACCACATGGGGCCAATTGTTGGTAACCGGGTAGCGCGGGTTGTGGCCCAGTTTTTCGATGGCTTTTACGCTGTAACCGCGCTTTTTAAGCGAGGCCGTCATTGCGCCATAGGTGCTAGCCGGAAAGCTGTTGCCGTGTGAGAAAACTAAAAGTGCCATGCGCTTTCTTAGGTAAGTGCCATGCGCTTTTTTGCAGCGCCATACAGCGTTATATCAACTTGTCTTGCGGCGTGTTGATCTTGCGCAAGGCGCTGCTGCGCACGGTGGGGGCTTTCAGCGGTGTGTCGGTTTGGCTGCCGTTCCATACCGGGTCGTCCAGGCTGTCAAACACTTGGCGCAGTTTTTGGCCCCAGGCGTTGCGCAGCATTTTCAGGTAGGGGTTGTTTTCTTCAATGCACACTATTTTGTCCGTGGCCAGCGCGCCCGCTTCGTACACCACCAGGTCCAGCGGCAGGCCTACCGACAGGTTAGATTTGAGGGTGGAGTCCATCGACACCAGCGCGCATTTGGCGGCTTCGTCCAGCGGGGTATCTGGCGTGATAACGCGGTCGAGCACGGGCTTGCCATATTTAGATTCGCCAATTTGAAAATACGGTGTCTCGGGGGTAGCCTCAATAAAGTTGCCTGCTGAATACACCTGAAACAAGCGCATCGGTTCGTTGCCAATTTGGCCACCAAAAATCAGCGCTACGTTAAAGTCAACGCCTGATTTTTTCAGCGACTCTGCATCCCGCTCGTACACGTGGCGCACGGCAGAGCCCAAGATGCGGGCCGCATCAAACATGCTTTTGGCGTTCCAAATAGTGATGGATTCACCGGCATCGTCTTTGAGCTGCTCAACCTGCAAAATCTCACGCACCGACTGGCTGATGCTCAGGTTGCCTGCGGACAGCAGGGTCATAAAGCGGTCGCCAGGCTTCTCGTACACAATCATTTTGCGAAAAGTGCTGATCTGGTCCAGGCCCGAGTTGGTGCGCGAGTCGGACAAAAAGACCAAGCCTGCTTTGAGTTTGATGGCGACACAATAGGTCATGGTGGTTCCGTTAGTTGGTTAGGGTTTTTGTAGGGCTAGACAATTTTTTCAGCTGGTACAGCACATCCAGCGCCTCGCGCGGGCTGAGCGCGTCGGGGTTAATGTGGCCTAAGGCTGATTCTAGGGCGCTACCGGTTGCGGTGTCTGCCTCTTGTGCAGGCGGCGCTGCAAATAAATCAACCTGGGCTTGCGCGCTGCTTTGCTGCAGCTCTAGCGCCTCCAGCGCGTGGCGGGCGTGGTTGACCACCGCTGCAGGCACGCCCGCCAGCTTGGCCACCGCAATGCCGTAGCTGCGGCTGGCGGGGCCGGGCTCTAGGGTGTGCAAAAACACGATGTCGCGCCCGCTTTCTACGGCGCTCACATGCACGTTCACCGCGCCGTGGTGCTGCTGGGGGAACTCGGTCAGCTCAAAATAGTGGGTGGCAAACAGCGTAAACGCCTGCGATTTGTGCAAATGCGCCGCAATGCCGCTGGCCAGTGCCAAACCGTCAAAGGTGCTGGTGCCCCGGCCTATCTCGTCCATCAGCACCAGTGAATGGGGTGTAGCTGCATGCAAGATTTGCGCGGCTTCGGTCATCTCCAGCATGAAGGTAGACTGCGCGTTGGCAAGGTCGTCTGCTGCGCCAATGCGGGTGTGGATAGCATCGATAGGCCCCAAGCGGCAGGCCGTAGCGGGCACATACGAGCCCACAGAGGCCAGCAGCGTGATGATGGCCACCTGGCGCATGTAGGTAGACTTTCCGCCCATGTTAGGCCCGGTGATAACCTGCATGCGGGTTTTGGCATTAAAAGCCGTGTCGTTGGCAATGAAGGCACCGGCAGACAGCTCGGCCAGGCGCGCCTCTACCACGGGGTGGCGGCCCCCGGTGATGTCGATGCACGGCTCTTTGGTAAAGCTAGGCGCGCACCAGCCCAGGGTGAGCGAGCGCTCTGCCAGCGCGCACAGTGCGTCCAGCGTGGCCACAGCCTGCGCGCACTGGGACAAAGCCGGTACGAAGCTTTGCAACTGGTCTAGCAATTGCTCGTACAAAAACTTCTCGCGGGCCAGCGCGCGCTCTTGCGCGCTCAGGGCTTTGTCTTCAAAGGCTTTGAGCTCGGGGGTGATAAAGCGCTCGGCGTTTTTCAGGGTTTGGCGGCGGCGGTAGTCGTCCGGCACTTTGCTGGCCTGGCCTTGCGACACTTCAATGTAAAAACCATGCACTTTGTTAAATTGCACACGCAGGGTGGCAATGCCGGTACGGGCTTTTTCTCGCACTTCCAGGTCCAGCAAAAATGCGTCGCAGGTGCTTTCGATATTGCGCAGCGCGTCCAGGTCGGCATCAAACCCATCGGCCATCACACCGCCGTCGCGCACCAAAGCAGCAGGCTCGGGTGCCAAGGCGCTGTGCAGCAATTGCGCGCAGCCCTCAGGCGGCTTTAGAAGGCTAAATTTAGCAGCTAAATCGCCCTCTGACCCAAGGAAATGCTGCACAAGCAGCTCACATTTTAATAGTGTAAGCTGCAGCGCCACCAGCTCGCGCGGGCGCACCTGGCGCAGTGCAATGCGGGCGGTAATGCGTTCAATATCGGTCATGCCTTTGAGCTGCGCACGCAGCGGTTGGGCATGGCCCTGCCTGAGCGCAGCGATGGTGTGCAAGCGGCTGGTGGCCACGCTGCGCTCGCGCAGCGGCGACAGCAGCCAGCTTTTGAGAGCGCGGCTGCCCATGCCGGTTTGGCAGGTGTCCAGCAGCGAGAAAAGCGTGGGCGTGTCTTCACCGCGCAGGGTGACGGTGAGCTCTAGGTTGCGCCGCGTGGTCAGGGGCAGGTCAATCAGGTCGTCTGCACGCTGCAGCCGCACGCTGCGCACATGGGGCAGTGCCTTGCCTTGCGTGTGCTCTGCATAGGCTAGCAGGGCCGAGGCGGCTGCATGGGCGTGCATGGCCTCATCTGCGCTAAAGGCCTGCAGGCTGGCCACCTGCAGTTGCGCGCACAGCTTGGTGTTGCCCAGGCTGCTGTCAAACTGAAAAGCCGGGCGGACGGTGAGTGGGATGCTGCTGACAAACTTCAGCGCTTTAATTTGCTGTTCAAACGCAGGCGTTACGTCGCCGCTGTAGAGCAGCTCGCTGGGCGCAATGCGGGCCACCCAGTGGGCCAGGTCGCCTTGGCTGCATTGGGCCAAGCCAATCTCACTTTGCGTAACGGCCAGCCACGCCAGACCTAGCTGGTTGCGCGGGGCTTGGTGCACGGCCAGCAGCACAGATTCGGTTTTGTCGCTGAGCAGTTCGGTGTCGGTGAGGGTGCCGGGGGTGACTACGCGCATCACTTTGCGTTGCATTGGACCCTTCGGGGTACGACCCTCGGGCAGGCCTTTGCCGTCACCCACCTCGCCCACTTGCTCGCAAATAGCCACCGACTCACCCAGCTTAATCAGGCGTGCAAGGTAAGTTTCCAGGGAATGAAACGGCACACCGGCCATCACCACCGGTTGCCCACCCGACTGGCCGCGCTGGGTCAGGGTGATGTTCAGCAGGCGCGCGGCTTTTTCGGCATCGGCATAAAAGACCTCGTAAAAGTCGCCCATGCGGTAGAACAGCAGCGTGTCTGGGAAGTCTTTTTTCAGGCCCCAGTACTGGGCCATCATGGGTGTATGAGCGGGTTCTAGTGCCATAAACTAAACGCGCGCAGTCACTGGCATCATTACAAAACAACTTGCTGCACTGTCTCGCTAAAGTCGGGGCCTTGGTCACCGCGCAGGGTGACTGTTTGGCGCAGTGCGGCTTTTTCACCGGCGCTGGCAAATTTGCTGTACTTGCCCAGCACAGTAACCAGCTGGCCGTAAATGCGCGGGTTGCCGGCCATGCATTCTTGCTGGTCTAAAAAGTCGGCCTCACCGGTAAAGTTGCCCACCAAACCGCCCGCTTCTTGCACCAGCAGCGAGCCAGCGGCCACGTCCCAGGCTTGCAGGCCGGTCTCAAAAAACGCATCGCTAAAACCTGCTGCTACGTAGGCTAAGTCGAGCGCGGCCGCGCCGGGGCGGCGCATGGCTGCGGTCAGCTTCATCACATCGCTGAACATGGCCATGTATTTGGGCATGTCGTCGCCAGGGCGAAACGGGAAACCGGTGGACACCAAGCAGTCTTTCATGTGGGTGCGCTTAGACACCCGCATGCGCCGGTCGTTGTGGTAGGCACCGCGCCCCTTGGTGGCGGTAAACATGTCGTTGCGGGTGGGGTCGTACACCACGGCTTGCTCTACTTTGCCTTTAACGGCCAGCGCAATACTGACGCAGTACACCGGAAAGCCGTGGATAAAGTTGGTGGTGCCGTCCAGCGGGTCAATGATCCAAACACACTCGGAGTCTTTGGCGCCATGCTCACGGCCTGACTCTTCAGCCCAAATGCCGTGGCCTGGGTAGGCGGTGAGCAAGGTTTCGATGATGGCGGCTTCGGCGGCTTGGTCTACCTCGGTGACAAAGTCGTTGATTTGCTTTTGGGCAATGCGAACAGACTCGATGTCCAGTGCGGCGCGGTTGATGATGGCGCCTGCGGCGCGAGCGGCGCTCACAGCCACGTTAAGCATGGGGTGCAGATTGCTGGACATAAATGGTGTGGGGGAAGAGCAAATGGGGGTGCTAGCGCGATGGCTGGCAGCGTGTACCCATTTTCCCATGAAATTTCTCAGCAAAAATAAGTTCGCAGCCTTCAAACCCGTTTTAGCCTGTGTTTATCTTTTTAAAGTAAGGAAAACGCTTACT
Source organism: Polaromonas sp. (assembly GCA_043778205.1). Classification (GTDB taxonomy): domain Bacteria; phylum Pseudomonadota; class Gammaproteobacteria; order Burkholderiales; family Burkholderiaceae_C; genus JAAFIP01. Next base: position 5,533 of record JAYWGO010000058.1, read on the forward strand.
TTCATCAATAAAATCAAGCATTTATCTCGTCTACTTGCTTTATTGTCGCCAAATAGCAAGGGTAATTACTAGTATGTAACAGTAATTTGAGATATCTTGCGCAAGTGATTGATATTGCATAATTTTCTGACTGTGTATACACTTCAAAGTCATCTGAAACCCGTGTTGGAGCGTTCAAGATGGCTGTATCTAAAGGATGTGTTTTGAATCCGTTGTTGAATATCGTCGCTAAATGTATCTGTGTGCTGGGCCTGGCAACGGCTTTGGCTGCAGTAACTGCGCAGGCCGCAGCAGTAAAACCCGTGGCTAAAAAGCCTGCTGCCGCAGCCAAAGCGGCGGGTAAATCTGCCGGCAAGAAACCCGCGCTGGCAGCTAAGCAGCGCGGCGCATCAAAGCTGTCTGCCAAGGCCTCTGCCAAGGCTTCCACCAAGGTACCCGCAAGCGGCAAACTGGCCAGTGGCAAAGTGCAGCGCACCACCGTCCAACCCGTGCGTGGGCAAAAAACTATTTTTGCGAAAGTGCGGGGCCAGCGTGGCTTGGTACAGCGGGAAGTACAGCGCGTTGTGGTTCGCGGTAAAAACGGCAAACGCATAGTAGTGATGCGGCCAGTGCGTGCATCACGCGCTATTGTGCTGGTAGCAGCCGTACCGCCTAAGCCCTCGTTTGGCCAGCTGGCAGGCCTGCATGGCATGCAAGACGAGCTAGACCTCAAATCCAGCGTGGCCTTGGTGATTGACCAAGACACACGTGAAGTACTCTTCAGTAAAAACGACGCTGCAGTGCTGCCAATAGCATCGCTTACCAAGCTGATGACCGGCGTGGTAGTGAGCGAAGCGCGCCTCGACATGAACGAGCTGATTGCGATTACCCAAGACGATGTAGACACTGAAAAAGGCAGCCGTTCCCGCCTGGGTGTTGGCACCGAGCTGCCCCGTGGTGAGCTGATGCTGCTGGCCCTGATGAGCAGCGAAAACCGCGCCGCCCACGCGCTGGGCCGCACCTACCCCGGCGGCATGGCCAAGTTTGTGCAGCAAATGAACGCCAAGGCAGCCCAACTGGGCATGCTGGGCACCCGCTATGTAGAGCCAACAGGTTTGTCTAGCAACAACCAAAGCAGCGCCCAAGACCTGGCCTTGCTGGTGGGCTACGCTTCAAACAACAGCCAACTGCGCCAGTTGTCCACGGCACCAGACCACCAAATTGCGATTGGCGAAAAAACCCTTAATTTTGTCAATACCAACCGCCTTATCCGCAACCCCGAATGGGAGATTGGCCTGCAAAAAACGGGCTACATTTCTGAGGCTGGCCAGTGCCTGGTGATGCAAGCCAAAATTGCAGGCCGTAAATTGATCATGGTGTTTTTAGACTCCGCAGGCAAGCTCAGCCGCCTAGGCGATGCAGAGCGTGTGCGCAAGTGGGTTGAGAACAAAAGCTTGGCAGCGCCAGTACCTGTTAGCGTGCTGACCAAGCCCTTACCAGGTTAGTGATAAACAGGCTGTGATTATCGGCTGGTTTGTGCGCAGCATACTGCACAGGGCCTTAGGGCCCTTTTTTAATGCTAAATAGGCCTCTCGCCCAAGGAAATGCTGCACAGGCAGCTATCATTAGTATAGTGGGCTGCACTGCTAAGCACGCGCCCAGTGTGCACACGCATTTAGTCTGCATGGGGCAGCACACTGTTCCTGATCACTAAATTCGCCCCCACCAGTATTTTCACGGCGGCTTGCTTTTCATCAGAGGCAATCATCTCATCTAAAAGTCGGATGGCAAAGTAGCCAATTTTTTGTTTAGACACATCCACCGTGGTCAGCGCAGGCTCCATGGTCGCGCTCATCGGCAGGTTGTCAAAACCGATGATAGACAGGTCTTGCGGAATGCGCACATTGAACTCCCGCAGCGCTTTGATACAGCCGTAGGTGATGATGTCGTTGGTGCAAAAATAACCCTCGGGCACGGCCAAGCCATTTTTAAGTTTGCCCAGCATATCTTGGTAAGCGCCCTCGTAGGTAGAGTCAACCGTAACAATGTCTTTAGGGCTAAAACCCAAACCAAACGCTTTCATACCCTCGATAAAAGCCTCTTTGCGGAGATGGAAATTAACCGTTTCTACATTGCTGGCAATAAAACCAATGTGCTTGAAACCCCGTTTGACAAAGTAGGCGATGATTTTGTACACCGCGTCTTTGTTGTTCATGTTGACAAAGTTGCAGTCCAGAACATCAAAGAAGGAGTCAATGACCACCAGCGGGATAGTGAGGGCCTGGAAAAGCGCGATGTCTTTCTCGGTCAGCTCGGTGCCTAAAACCACCACCCCATCGATGCTGGCCCCGTTGAGTGTGGCAATGACATTTTCAATCGGCTCGCCCTCGAAGCTGACAATTTCTAGCTGGTAGCCTGCCGCACTGGCCTGGCGCGACATGCCGTCGATATAGTCAGAAATGAATGTGCTGTGGTCGCGGTTAACGGTGTGCCCGTGCTTGGCAATTTTTAAAAATCGCAGTGTGCCGGTCGGACCCGTCTTGGCCTTGCGCGGGCTGCGGTGCACATAGTCCAGGGCCAAGGCCGCGCTCATCACGCGCGCGCGTGTTTCCTCAGAAATTCCCGATTTGCCGTTCATCACCAGCGACACGGTGGCGGCGGAGACTTGGGCCAATTGGGCTACGCCTTTGACAGTAGATGCCATATTTTTTATTCCTTTGCGTTCGCTCTTTGCATCTTACGGGGCTACATTTTGGCAATTTTAGGGTCAATTAAATGTTTACTAAAACTTTTAATTGAATTTAGCTGTAACACGCACAGCGCAGTACAAGGGTTTCAAAAGCAATTTATGTGGATTCAATTGGTAACAATCAGAATTATTTTTAATGCAGTCGTCTGATTAATTAAATAAATGCGGGTTTTCACGGGTTACTATGTACAGCAAGAGGTCTAAAGTTGAGCATTAAAGTAAATAAATCATTAAACGTTTACTAAAATACTGAGCCAATTTAATTGGAAACCCTTATTTTCAGTCTTATTTGAACCACGCAGCCTGCATTAAAACCACCCATGAAGCCCAAAGCAGACCCGCAGCTTGTATTTTTAGTAGGTATCAACCTGCTGGTGATGCTGTGCGCAGGTGTCTTGTCTAAAGGCGCGTTTATAGACCCTTACAACTTGCAGTCGATGGCATCCCAGTTGCCCGAGCTGGGTTTGTTGGCCATTGGGGTGATGCTGGCGATGAGCTCGGGTAACGGCGGTATCGACCTGTCGGGGATTGCATTGGCAAACCTGTCAGGCGTGTTTTCTGCCATTCTGGTAGCCAAGTTCATCTCGGTAGACAGCGCCCCTATGCTGTTTACCATTGCGTTTGCCGTTACGGCGGTGTGCGTGGGTGTGGTGGGCGGCGTGGTTAACGGGTTGTTGATAGCGCGCTTGGGGCTGACACCCATTTTGTGCACGCTGGGCACACAGCTGCTGTTTACAGGCATCGCCGTGGTGCTGTCTGGTGGGGCCTCTGTGCGGGTGGGCGCTGCCCAACCACTGATGGAGCTTGGCAACGGTTTGCTGCTGGGCGTGCCTTTGTCCTTCCTTTTATTTTGCGCAGTGTCGCTGGGCATCGGTGGGGTTTTGAAGTTCAGCCCCTATGGCATACGGCTTTTTTTAATGGGTACCAACCCCAAAGCAGCGCGCTACGCAGGCTTTGCGCAAGCGCGCTTGCTGGTAACCACCTACGCACTGTGCGGCGCAGTAGCAGGCTTGGCAGGTGTGTTGATAGCCTCAAGGAATGTGAACGTTAAATGGGATTACGGCCAGTCGTATTTGCTGATTGCAATTTTGATTACCGTGATGGCGGGTGTTAAACCCGAGGGTGGTTACGGCCGCATGGTCTGCCTGTTTTTGTCCACCACCGCCTTGCAGCTGCTCTCTAGCATGCTCAATTTTATGCAAGTGTCTAACTTTTTCAGAGACTTCGCCTGGGGTGCACTGCTGATGATTTTCTTGGCCTCGGGGCGTTATGCGCTGTTTGACAAGGCCACTGACAAATTGCGTTTCTACCTATCTTTGGTACGGTCCCCTCCTGTGCCAAAGAGCCATCCTTGAGGGTTCACTACATGGAGACTGAATTGAAAGCTAAACCTACCACCATTGCCGTTGCGGCATTATTGATCACTGCATCTGTGGGCGTACTCAACGCACAAGACAAGCCTGTGATTTCCACCGTTGTCAAAATCAGCGGGATACCATGGTTTAACCGTATGGAAGTGGGCGTGAAGGAGTACGCCGCAGCAACCCCTACGGTGACGGCCAGCCAAAGCGGCCCCGCTACCGCAGATGCAGCGCAGCAGCTGAAAATTATTGAAGACTTGGTTGCGCGCAAGGTCAGCGCGTTGGCTGTCGTCCCGATGGACCCGGCGGTGATTGAAGGCGTGCTCAAGCGTGCCATGGACCGCGGCATAGTAGTAGTGACCCACGAAGCCGATAACCAGAAAAACACCAACGCCAATATCGAAGCCTTCGATAACGCTGCGTATGGCGTGGCACTGAACGAAAAGCTGTCTTCCTGCATGGGCCAAAAAGGCAAGTGGACATCGTTTGTGGGCTCGCTGGGCAGCCGCACCCACCTGCAGTGGGTCGATGCCGGTGCTGCCAATGCCAAAAAATACGCGGGCATGACTTTGGTGGACGCCAAAAACGAGTCCTTCGACGATGCCAACAAAACCTATGAAAAAGCCAAGGAAATCTTGCGCAAGCACCCTGATATTCGCGGCTTCCAAAGCTCGGCGGGCAACGACGTAATAGGCATTGGCCGCGCTGTTGAAGAGGCCGGTTTGGCAGGCAAGGTGTGCGTGGTAGGCACGGGCTTGCCTACGCCGTCTGCCAAGCTGATCGAGTCGGGTGCGATCACCGCTATCGGCTTTTGGGATCCAAAAGATGCCGGTCTTGCCATGAACAAAACGGCCAAGTTGTTGCTTGACAAGCAGCCGCTGACCGACGGTATGAGTTTGGGGGTTAAGGGCTACGAGAAAGTAAGCGTCACCAAAGGCCCAGGCCAAGGCTTTTTGTTGGTGGGCAATGCCATGGTGATTGCCGACAAATCTACCTACAAAAACTTCTTGTTCTAAAGTCTGCTGCGTGGAGAAGCGCTGCAGCAGCAGAGGGCTTCTCCACTGCATTGGCACTACGTAAAGCAAGGGCGGCGAATGGTGGGTATGCAGAACAATGTGGCGCAGGCTGCGCAGGTGACGGGGGTTGCAGAGCCCGCTTTTCTGGAAGTTATCGGTGTCCATAAACGCTTTGGCGGTGTGCATGCGTTGCGCGGCGTCAGCATGGTGATTGAGCGCGGCAAAATTTACCATTTACTGGGCGAAAACGGCTGTGGCAAAAGCACCCTGATAAAAATTATCTCGGGTGCCCAGCCCCCAGACGAGGGCTTGATTACCATAGAAGGTGTGGCACACAAAGCGCTCTCGCCTATTGCCTCACTCACAGCGGGGATAGAGACGGTGTACCAAGACCTGTCTTTGATTCCCAATTTGACCGTGGCTGAAAACGTGGCGCTGACGGAGCAGCTGGTCAAATCGCAGGGCAGCCTGGCGCGCCGCTTAGACCGGACTGCGCTACAGAGCACGGCATGCCGCGCGCTGGCGGCTGTTAATTTGCCGACCACCGACGAATTTTTAAGTACCGTAGTGAGTGGTCTGCCCTTAGCAGTGCGCCAGCTGGTGGCCATTGCCCGCGCTATGGCCACGCAGGCTAAATTGGTCATCATGGACGAGCCCACCACCTCACTGACGCGCAAAGAGGTAGATAACCTGATTGGCGTAGTTGAAGGGCTGCGCAAAGACCGTGTGGCGGTACTGTTTGTAACCCACAAACTCGATGAGTGCTACAGCATTGGGGGCCAAGCGGTTGTTTTCAGAGATGGGCAGTGCGTAGCCCAAGGCCCGGTGCAAAGTTACACCAAAATGCAGCTGGGCCAGCTCATGACCGGCCGTGAGATTGACGCTACCCGCTACCGCCGCGCAGGCTATTTGGACGAGACTTTGCTGCAAGTTGCAGGGCTTGGCCGCCAGCGCCATTTCACTGGTGTGAGCTTTACCCTCAGACGCGGCGAAATACTAGGCATTACAGGCCTGATGGACTCTGGCCGCAACGAGCTTGCCTTGGCCATTGCCGGTGTAGCGGTGGCTACGCAAGGAACACTGACTTTGGCGGGCAAGCCCATCAGCCTGCGCAGCCCTGCCGATGCGATCAAGCACGGTATTGGCTACGTGCCCGAAGACCGGCTGGGGGAAGGGCTGTTTTTGGACAAACCTATTTTGTCCAACATAGTGGCGGCCATTTTGGACCAACTGCGCACTGCTTTGGGCTTGCTGGACTGGCGCAAGTCGCGCTTGATTGCACAAGACCTGGTAGAAGAACTGCGCATAGCGACACCCAGTGTAGATTTGCCAGTGCAGTCCCTCTCGGGTGGCAATCAGCAGCGGGTTTTGATTGCGCGCTGGCTGACGATAAAGCCGCAGCTGTTGGTGCTGCACGGCCCTACTGTAGGGGTCGATGTAGGCTCTAAAGACACGATATACAAAGCCATCCAAGCGCTGGCCCAAAAGGGTTTGGGTGTCATTATCATCAGCGACGATTTGCCCGAGCTGGTGCAAAATGCAGACCGTATTTTGGTCATGCGGGACGGGAAAATACAGGCTGAATTTGCGGGTGACACTGCGCAAGAAGAGACCCTTTACCGGGCCATGCTGGCGACAGACAAGGAGCCTGCAGATGCGTAGCCCAAACCCTGCCGTGACCAGCGAGCGAAGCGAGGCTACCCGTGCGCCTGGCGAGGCCGCCAACCGCATGCAAAGTGCATCTGGCATCGTTAACCGTGTGCGAGACCGTCTGGAAAAGCGCCCAGAATTCTTCACACTTTTTTTGCTGATTGCACTGGGCGCGTTTGTAGGTTTTATCAACCCTGATTTTTTCCAGGTAGCTACTTTTTTTGATATTGCCCGCTCTAGCACCGTGATTGGTTTATTTGCACTGGGCGTCTTTGTTATATTGGCGGCAGGCGGCATTGATGTGTCGTTTACTGCGATTGCAGCTTTGTCCATGTATTCAGTCACCAAGCTGGTGTCCGTTTATTTCCCGGAAACGCCGATCTTGCTGGTTTTTATAGCGTCTACCTTAGGCGGCGCTTTGCTGGGTTTGGTTAATGGCCTGCTGGTGCATGAACTGCGGGCTCCGCCTTTGATTGTCACCATCGGTACGCAGTACCTTTTCAGAGGCCTGCTGCTGACTTTTATCGGCACCGTTTGGATTATCGATTTGCCAGTGCAAATGGACAGCTTTGGGAAAATACCGCTCATCTCGTTTGTGACAGAGCGCGCTACCAAAGTAATTTTGCCGGCGTTTGTGCTGGTACTGCTGTTTGCAGCCCTGCTAACTTGGTGGATTTTAAACCGCACCCTCATGGGCAAGGCCATATTTGCGGTGGGCGGTAGCCCAGCCATAGCAGAGCGTTTGGGCTACAGCCTGCGCTCTGTGCACTTTTTTATATTCAGCTACACCGGTGCGCTGGCGGGTTTGGCGGGAATGATCCATGTGTGCAGTAACCGGCTGGCCAATCCGTTTGACTTGGTGGGCATCGAGATTGATGTGATCGCCGCAGTCGTGCTGGGCGGGGCGCGCATTACAGGGGGTACCGGCACAGTGATAGGTACCGTATTGGGTGTATTTCTGGTGGTCATGGTCAACAACGTACTGATCATGGCGGGCGTTCCCAGTACGTGGCAACGTGTCGTGGTGGGTTCGTTCATTTTGGTGGCGGGCATATTTTTTGTGCTGCGAAAAAAGCAGTGAAATCGCAAAGCTACAAGGCTTTTATGTGCAGCGGTGTTGGTCAATCCAGCAAAATTTAGCTAAAGGAAAATATATGAAAAAATTTTTAAACAACCCCGAAAATTTTGTCCATGAAATGCTGGACGGCATTTACATGGCCCATCCAAAGCAACTGGGCTATGTGGCCGATGACCGCCATTGCATGGTCGTCAAGCCCGTTGTTAAAAACAAGGTGGGCATTGCAACCGGCGGCGGCTCTGGGCACTTGCCGCTTTTTTTGGGCTACGTGGGCGCAGGCTTGCTCGACGGCGCAGCCGTGGGCGGGGTGTTCCAGTCGCCCAGTGCCGACCAAATGCTGGAGGTGACCAAGGCCATTGACCAAGGCGCTGGTGTGCTGTACATCTACGGCAACTACAGCGGCGATATTTTGAACTTTGACATGGCGACCGAGATGGCTGAGATGGAAAAAATCAAGGTACTTTCTGTGGTAGGCAATGACGACGTAGCCTCGTCGCCCAAAGGTCAGGAGCACAAACGCCGCGGTGTTGCAGGTATATTTTTTGTGTTCAAAGCAGCAGGGGCTGCCGCAGCAGAGGGTATGGCGCTAGACGAGGTACAACGCGTTGCTGAAAAAGCCAAAGCCAACACCCGCACGATGGGCGTGGCACTCACGCCTTGTATCGTGCCCGAAGTGGGGCATGCCACTTTCAGCATCGGCGAAAAGGAAATGGAAATCGGCATGGGCATCCACGGCGAGCCAGGCATACGCCGTGGTGCACTGTTACCTGCCGATGCCATAGTCGAAGAAATGATGAAGCCCATTTTGGCTGAGCGCGCGCTGGCCAGGGGAGATGAAGTGGCCGTGTTGGTTAACGGTTTGGGTGCAACCCCCAAAGAAGAGCTTTATGTACTGTTTCGCAAAGTGTCGGCTATTTTGCAGGCGCAAGGCGTGTCCATTTTTCATGTCTATATCGGCGAGTTTGCGACGTCGATGGAAATGGCGGGCGCGTCGATCTCAATTTTGTACCTGGACGATGAGCTAAAACGGCTGGTGGCTGCGCCGGCCTCGTCGCCGTTTTTTATGCAAAACCAACTTTAAGGCTACGCACCATGCAGAGTATTGCGAGAGAAAGCCTGGCGGCCTTGTTTGAAGCCTTGCGTGATGTTTTTGCAGCGCAGCGCGAGGCACTGATTGCACTGGACGGCAAAGTAGGGGACAGCGATTTGGGCATCACCATGAACAAAGCCTTTAACGCTGCGTATGAGACTGTGCGCCTTAACGCGGCAGACCCCATAGGCAAAACCTTGCAACTGGCCGGCATGGCCATGGCCAAAGCCGCACCCTCGACCATGGGCACTTTGGTCGCCACAGGATTCATGCGCGGTGGCAAAGCACTGGAAGGCGCAGTAGCGTGGGGTACGCCCGAAATGCATGCTTTTTGGAATGCTTTTTTAAACGGTGTGGCAGAGCGCGGCAAAGCACAGCCGGGTGACAAAACTGTGCTGGACGTGCTGGGGCCAATTGCCATGGCACTGCAAGCTGCCCAGGCTGATGGGTTGGAGCTGCCCCAGGCTTTGCACAAGGCAAGCCAGGCCGCTGCTGCGGGCCTAGAGGCCACCAAAGCCATGGTTGCGCAGCACGGAAAAGCAGCCTGCTTTCAAGAAAAAACCATCGGTCTGCAAGACGCAGGTGCCACGGTAGGTTTTTTGCTGATTGACACCTTGCACACTTTTGCAAGCAAATCCTTGGCACCCGCCCAGCCATGAAAGCTTATTTGCTGGGCATTGACGTAGGCACTTACAGCAGCAAGGCGGCGCTGACTGACCTTGCGGGCAAGGTGGTCTACAGCATGGCTGTGCCGCATAGCCTGTCCATGCCGCAGCCCGGCCATGTAGAGCAGGATGCCGACTTGGTGTGGTGGGCCGATGTGTGCGCACTAAGCCAGCAAGTGCTTGCGCACACCGGCATTGCACCAGACAGTATTGCCGCCATGGCTGTGAGCGCGATTGGCCCTTGCTTGCTGCCGCTAGACGCGCAAATGAGGCCCTTGCGTCCTGCAATTTTGTATGGGGTAGACGTGCGCGCCAGCCGGGAAATTGAGGCACTTGAGCGAGAACTCGGTGCCCGTGACATTGCCGAGTTTTCGCTGATGGGGCTAACCAGCCAAGCCATAGGCCCCAAAATTCGCTGGCTGCAAAACCATGAGCCGCACATTTGGGCTGCCACTGCCAAGCTCACCTCGGCCACAGCGTACTTGGTCTACCGGCTGACTGGCAAGCACTGCATGGACCGCCACAGCGCCAGCCATTTCATGCCGTTATTTAACCCCCAAACAGGGCAGTGGGATGCCCGCTATGCACATGCTGTAGCCCCGCTTGGCTGGTTGCCTGCGCTAGGCTGGGCGCATGAGTTGGCTGGCCACCTGCATGCGGATGCTGCTGCTGCCACAGGCTTGGCAGCGGGCACGCCTGTGGCTTTTGGCACTATTGATGCGCTGAGCGAGGCCATCAGCGTGGGCGTGGTGAACCCTGGAGATTTGATGCTGATGTACGGCAGCACCACTTTTTTTGTTTTGGTGCAAGACCAGCCCACCCCAGACCCTAGGGTGTGGACTGTAGCCGGCGCATGCGCAGGGCAGTTTAACTTGGCCGCTGGCATGGGCACTACGGGTAGCTTAACCCGCTGGTTCAAAGACGAGCTGGCGCGTGACATGACAGCTGACGGAGCCTACGGCGCATTGTTTGCAGCGGCCTCGGCGGTACCTGCTGGCAGCGGCGGCCTGCTGGTACTGCCTTACTTCAGTGGTGAACGCACACCGATTAACGACCCACAAGCCAGCGGCATGATTGCGGGGCTCAATCTCACGCATACGCGAGAACAGTTGTTCAGGGCTACGCTAGAGGGCGTGGGGTTTGGCGTGCGGCACAACATGGAGACCTTTGCCGACATTGGTGCCCGCATCAACCGGGTGGTGGCTGTGGGCGGCGGCACGCAGACCGCCACGTGGCTGCAAATTGTGTCTGACATCACTGGCATTACGCAAATTTTGCCCAAGGTCACCCTCGGTGCATCCTATGGCAACGCGTACCTGGCAGGGCTCGCAGCCGGTGTGCTGCCGCCGCAAAACACGCACCCTTGGGTGCAGGTTGACCGCTTGGTTAAGCCCGATGCCAGCAAGCGCCCCCTGTACGATGCCATGTACACCCAGTACCTCAACCTCTACCAAGGCAGCAAAGCGGTGATGCACCAGCTCAAAAGCATTACCGAACGCTATCCATCCTAAGCTAGTCCAGTGAGGTAAGCTAAGACATGCTCAAAAATATCAACCCCTTGTTAAGCCCCCAGCTGCTGGAAGTTTTACGCGCCATGGGCCACGGCGACACGGTGTGCCTTGTGGATGGGAACTTTCCCGCCCAAGCGATCGCTGGAACAAAGCCGCTGATTCGCATGGACGGTGTGGCCATGGGCGCTGCGGCCAGTGCCCTGTTGTCAGTCTTGCCGCTAGACACCTTTGTAGATGCACCTATCTTGCGCATGCAGGTGGTGGGCGAACCTGCGCAGTGGACCGATGTTCAACACGAGGTGCAGGCGCTGGCCTTTGAGCATGGCGGGCCGTCTTGTGCCATGGGTTCGTTAGAGCGCTTTGCGTTTTACGAGGCAGCGCGCCAGGCTTTTGCCGTCGTAGTTACGGGCGATTCGCGCGCCTATGGTTGTTTTCTGATTAAAAAGGGCGTGATTTTTACCCCGTATGCCCCAGCAAATGCAAAATAACCGGATGAAAGATAACTTTGCAAAAATACAGCATGCTACTGTATTAATAGCTGCTCATGCAGCATTTCCTTGGGTCATAGGGCTAAAACGCTTGAAAAACTGCCCCAAAGCCGAGTTTTAAGCCCCTGCAGCCACCCGGTACCCCAGCGCTTTAGAAATTTCAGCCGCTGTGGCCTCTAGCTTGGGCAGCCAGCTTTCATCCAAACGGTCTGCCGGTGCGGAAATGGACAGGCCGGCCACCAGTTTGGTGGTGTCGTCGTAAATGCCCACTGCCATGCAGCGCACGCCCAGCTCCAGCTCTTCGTTGTCACGGGCGACACCGTATTGGCGGGCTTTGGACAGCTCGCGCTCCAGGATGGGCAATTGGGTGATGCTGTTCTTGGTATGGCCAGCCAACCCGGTGCGTGTAGCGTAGGCGCGCAGGCGGGGGCTGTCGTCGGCAGCTAAAAACAGCTTGCCGGTGGAGGTTAGGTGCAGCGGCGCGCGGCCGCCGATGGCGCGCACCACTTGCATGCCGCTGCGCTCGCTGAAGGCGCGCTCTACATAGACAATTTCATCGCCTTGGCGCATGGACAAATTCACCGGCTGCTGGGTTAGCTTGTGCAGCTCGCGCATGGGGGCCAGGGCAGCGTCGCGCACGTCCAGGCGGGCTTTCACCAGGTTGCCCAGCTCTAGCAGGCGCATGCCCAGGCGGTAGCTGCCTGCCTCGGGCCGGTCTACATAGCGGCCCAGGGTCAGGTCGTTCAAAATACGGTGCGCGGTGCTGGGGTGCAGGCCAGTTTTGGCGCTGATTTCTTTGAGCGAAATAGCCTCTTCGCGCGAGGCCAGCACGTCGATCAGGCTGAACATGCGCTCCATCACTTGGATAGCGGGGGTGCTGTGCTGGGGCAGGGGCTTTTTCATAGCGGGCGAACCTAAGACGGGGTGGCTGGTAACCCTTGTATTTTACACTGTGAAATCCATTGGCCATCGCGTAGCACCTCGCTGGGGCCAAATAAGGCTTTGTAGGCCATTTTGGGGCTTTGCGTGATCCAGTAGCCCAGGTACACGTGGGGCAGCTGCAAAAGCCGTGCCTGGTGGATTTGCCACACCACGTTGTAAATGCCGTACTGGGTGCGCGGTTCGGGCTCGTAGAAGGTGTAAACAGCCGACAAACCGGCACTGAGCACGTCCAGGATAGACACCATTTTGAGTGCGCCCAGCGTGCCCTGGGGTGCGTCTGCAGGCGGCGGTGCGCGAAACTCCACCATGCGCGAATTAACCCGGCTTTGCAGTAAAAACTGGGTGTACTGGTCGATGCTGTCTTGGTCCATGCCGCCGCCTGCGTGGCGGCTGTTTTGGTAGCGCAGGTACAGCTGGTAGTGCTCGGGCACAAAGCCCAGGTTCATCACCCGCACCTGCAGGTTGCTGTGTGCCTTGTGGGCGCGGCGCTGGCTGCGGGTGGGGGCAAACTGGGCGACATTTACCCGCAGGGGAATGCAGGCGTTGCAGCCATCGCAGTAGGGCCGGTAGGTGAACATGCCGCTGCGCCTAAAGCCGTTGGCCACCAGCTCAGAGTAGGCGTCGTTGTGAATCAGGTGGCTGGGCGTGGCCACTTGGCTGCGGGCAGTTTTGCCGGTAATGTAGCTGCAGGGGTATGCGGCAGTGGCATAAAACTGCAGGGTTTGCAGGGGCAGGTCTTTAAGCTGGGTCACGTCTGAGATCTTAGCAGGATGGTCTTAGCCAGGTGTGCCCACAGGTTCTAGCAGGCTCCAGTAAGCAGGGTCAAATTGCCATGCAGGCGCAGGACGCAGGGCGGCGGCGGCCACGCTGGCACAAAACGCGGAGCGCGGCAGCTCGCGTGCGCCCAGGCTGGCCAGGTGCGGGGTGTTTTGCTGGCAGTCAATCTGCAGCACGCTGTGCGCGCGGCACAGCGCCACCAAGGCAGCCAGGGCGATTTTGGAGGCATCGCTGACGCGGCTGAACATAGACTCGCCAAACACCGCCGCACCTACGTTGGTGCAGTACAGCCCGCCTACCAGCGCGCCATCGACCCAGGTTTCTATGCTGTGCGCGTGGCCAGCGGCGTGCAGCGCGGTGTATGCGTCAACCATGTCTTGCACAATCCAGGTGCCGCTTTGGCCGCTGCGTGGTGACTGGGCACAGGCCTGTATGACAGCTGCAAAATCATGGTCAATGCGCAGCGCGCAGCCGGGGGTGATGCTGAACTTGGCCAGGCTTTTGCGCAGGCTGCGGTGCAGTTTAAAGTCGGCCACCTGCAGCACCATGCGCGGGTTTGGGCTCCACCACAAAATGGGCTGGCCTTCGCTATACCACGGAAATATGCCCTGGCTGTAAGCTTGGGTGAGCTGCGCTACGCTCAAGCCGCCGCCAGCGGCCAGCAGGCCGGGTGCTTCGCTGGCATCGCCCAGGGCATTGGCCACAGGCGGAAAGGCAGCACCGGGCTCTAGCCAGGGCAGTTTAAAGCTCGGTTGCTGTCGCATGGCCAGGGCGCTGGGCTAGGTGTTGGGTTCAAGCTGCGGTGCTTGCACCACTTACTGGGCGGTCCAGCCGCCGTCTACCTGCCAGGCCACGCCTTGCACGTTGCGGGCCGAGGTGCTGCACAGGTACACGGCCAGGTCGCCCAGCTCCTCAGGGGTGGTGAACTGCATCGACGGCTGCTTTTCGCCCAGCAGCATTTTTTTAGCCTCCTCGTTGCTCACCTTGAACTCGGCGGCTTTCGCGTCAACTTGCTTTTGCACCAGCGGGGTTAGCACCCAGCCGGGGCAAATGGCGTTGCAGGTAACGCCCGTGGTGGCGTTTTCCAGGGCCGTCACTTTGGTCAGGCCCACCACGCCGTGCTTGGCCGCTACGTAGGCCGACTTGTGGGCAGAGCCGACCAAGCCGTGGGCTGAGGCGATGTTGATAATGCGTCCCCAGTTGGCTTTTTGCATGCCTGGCAGCGCCAAGCGGGTGGTGTGAAAGGCGCTGCTCAGGTTGATGGCAATCACCGCGTCCCAGCGCTCTACCGGGAAGTCTTGCACGCTGGCCACATACTGAATGCCGGCGTTATTGACCAAGATATCCACCGTGCCAAAGCGTGCGGTAGCGGCATGCACCATGGCTTCGATCTGGGCGGGTTGAGCCATGTCTGCACCGTGGTACAGGGTTTGCACGCCCAGTGCGTCAATTTCTTTTTGCGCTGCCGCGTAATCACCAAAGCCATTCATAACAATGTTGGCACCTTGGCGGGCCAGTTGCAGTGCAATGCCCAGGCCAATGCCGCTGGTAGAGCCTGTAACGAGTGCAGTTTTTCCGTGGAGCATGGGTGTTTCCTGTTGCGATGGGTTTAACATGGTGGCAATTATCCCTTGTTGTATGAGAAATTCGATGACCCTTGAGCCGACTTTGCACTATCTGGTTTGCCCGCAGCCCGCGCAGTTGGGCATTGAGCCTGGCGCTGCGCCTGGTACAGCCAACCTGACCAACGGGGCCAACGTTGCCAACGGGGCCAGCCTGCCCGCCAGCCGCCGCATGGCCTACTGGAGCTGGGGCAACCCGGCGCATGCCCATGTGGTGGTGTGTGTGCACGGCATCTCCCGCCAGGGCCGTGATTTTGACACCTTAGCCCGCGCCTTGGTAGGGCCAGATGGCCAGCGCTGCCGCGTGGTCAGCGTAGACATTGCGGGCCGGGGCCACAGCGACTGGCACACCAACCCTAGCCTGTACGCTGTGCCCAGCTACGCCGTTGACATGCTGGCGCTGTTGGCCCACCTGCGGGCGCAGGAGGGCGCGCAAACCATCGACTGGGTGGGCACCAGCATGGGCGGTCTGATCGGCATTGCGGTGGCACCGCAGCTGGCCATGGTGGCAGGCGCAGCTTTGCGCAAACTGGTGCTTAACGACGTAGGCCCGGTGGTGCAGTGGTCTGCGCTGCAGCGTATCAGCAGCTACATTGGCGCCGACCCACACTTTGCCTCTGAGCAAGAAGGCGCTGACGCAATGTGGAAGCTGTCAACCAGTTTTGGCCCGCACACGCCAGCGCAGTGGCTGGCCTTGTCTAAACCCATGCTGCGGCCCGTTACCGATGGCAGCGGAGGACTTTTTAAACTGCACTACGACCCGGCCATTTCTATGCCCGTTAAAGCCACCACGCCTGAACTGGCAGCGCAGGGCGAGGCGATACTGTGGCATTTGTATGACGCTATAACTTGCGACACTTTGCTGGTGCGCGGGGCCGACTCTGACCTGATCAGCCCGGCTACCGCGCAAGCCATGCAGGCGCGCGGGCCCAAGGCGCATCTAGTGGAGTTTACCGGGGTAGGGCACGCGCCTACTTTGGTGGCTGCAGACCAAGTTGCAGCAGTGACTTCGTTTTTGTTTGGGTAGTTTTTGCTGATGTTTTACGCTTTTACGTCACGCAAGCACAGTGGGGCGCAATGAAACACGTCCAAGCTGACATTTTGAGCCCCTCTGCCGCACTGGAGGTGGCCGCAGCCGGCTTCTCGCCAGAAGCACGTGCCCTAAACCAAGCCTTGCAACGCACCCGCGCATTTGCCGAGCCACTGATTGCCTACGAGAACCTGGACACGGGCGAAAACACGCTGGCCCATGCCGATGCCGTAGCCGCTATTTTGCGCAGCATTGGCGGGTCTGAGGCCATGCAAGCCGCCAGCTACTTGGTGTACGCCTGCGACCACCTTAACCGGCCGCAAGAAGTGATTGAAAAAGCCTTTGGTGCCAGCTACGCCACCTTGGCCGTAGAGACCACCAAGCTGGTTAAAGTGCAAAGGCTGTCGCGGGCCGCTGCAGGCGGCGCTGGCCAAACAGAAAACATCCGCAAAATGCTGCTGGCCTTTAGCCGCGACCTGCGCGTGGTGATGCTGCGCCTGGCCTCGCGCCTGCAAACCCTGCGCCACTACGCTGCCGCCAAACTGCCCGTGCCGCTGGCCGTGGCCAGCGAGTCGCTGCACGTGTTTGCGCCGCTGGCCAACCGCCTGGGCATTTGGCAAATCAAGTGGGAGATGGAAGACCTGGCCTTTCGTTTTTTGGAGCCAGACACCTACAAAGCTATCGCCAAACAGCTGGACGCAAAACGCATTGCGCGTGAAGCAGCCATGGCCCAGCTACGCGCGGATGTAGAGCGCGAGTTGCAGCACGCAGGCGTGCCCGCCACCGTACAAGCGCGGCCCAAACACATCTACAGCATTGTCAAAAAAATGCGTGGCAAGCAGCTAGGCTTTGACCAAGTGCTAGACGTGCGTGCAATGCGCGTGATTGTGCCCAGTGTGGCCGACTGCTACGCCGCGCTGTCGTATGTGCACGCGCACTTTACCCCCATTGCGGGTGAGTTTGACGACTACATTGCCAAGCCCAAAGCCAACGGCTACCAAAGCCTGCACACGGTGGTGCTGGCGGGCAACCAAGGCATTGGGGCTTTGGGCCTTGCCACGCCGGTAGAGATTCAAATCCGCACCCAAGCCATGCACGACCATGCCGAGACCGGCGTGGCCGCGCACTGGGCTTACAAAGAGGCGGGCAGCAAAGGCTATGCCGGCGTGAGTGCCACCGGGGCGTACGATGCCAAAATTGCGGTGCTGCGCCAGTTGCTGGCCTGGCAGCATGACGTGTCAGTGGGCACTAGCCACGCCGCGATGCCGCAGGGCGCTCCCACTGCTGCAAGTGCAGCAGTGCCTGCGGGCATGCAGGCACTGCTAGACGACCGCATTTACGTGCTCACGCCCGATGCAGCCATTGTCGATTTGCCCTTTGGTGCCACCCCCATAGACTTTGCCTACGCCGTGCACACCAACCTAGGCCACCGCTGCCGTGGTGCCAAGATTGACGGTGCGCTAGTGCCCTTGAACACGGCGCTTAAAAACGGCCAAACCGTTGAGGTTACGGTGGCCAAAGAGGGCGGCCCATCACGCGACTGGCTCAACCCCGAGCTGGGCTATCTGGCCAGCCAGCGCTCTAAATCCAAAGTGCGCGCTTGGTTTAACGCCATTGTCATTGAGAGCACCATCGCCAAAGGCCGTGAAGCGGTAGAAAAACTGCTACAGCGCGAAGGTAAAACCGCCCTCAAACTTGCCGATGTAGCCGAACAACTGGGTTTTAAAACGCCTGACGATTTGTTTGAAGTGGTGGGCAAGGACGAGCTGTCGCTGCGCACTATCGAGCAACTTTTTCGTCCAGCCGAGCCCGAAGCAGATGACGATGCGCAACTGCTGCTTAAGCAAGCGCGCAATGCTGAAAAGTTCCAAGCCACCCACGGCAAAGGTGGCGTGCTGGTGGTGGGTGTTGACTCGCTGCTAACCCAGCTGGCCAAGTGCTGCAAACCGGCCCCGCCAGACGCCATTGGCGGCTATGTGACGCGGGGCAAGGGGGTTAGCATTCACCGCGCCGACTGCGCTAACTTGCGCCAACTGTTGGTGAAAGACGCAGGCCGCAGTATTGAGGTGCAGTGGGGCCAACCCAAGCCCAGCGCCGCTGGCGGGCAGCCCAGCTATGCGGTGGACGTGACGGTACAAGCTGGCGACCGCCCCGGCCTGCTGCGCGACATTGCCGAGGTGTTTAGCAAAGAAAAAACGCATGTGCAAAGTGTGCAGTCGCAGTCCACCCAAGGCACCGTGTGGATGGCCATGACGGTATTGGTTCCCGATGCAAGCCGCCTTGCTAAAGTGCTGGCAGCGGTGGGGCAGGTGGCCGGTGTGCAGTGGGCTCGGCGCAGGTAACCTTAAGTATTTGCCCGTTTGGTAGTACGACGCGCCTTCCTCCAGATTTTCATCAAGGCCAGACACCATCGACGCTTTGCCGGTTTGGTGGGCGTGCCTTCCAATCCATGTCTCGTCGCCCGACCAAGGGTCTAGGTGAACAAGGCACAAAAGCATTGCAGCGTGCTGTTGCCTCTTAGCACCTGTGATAAAATTCAAACATTAGGCGGTTAGCTCAGTGGTAGAGCACCTGCTTGACGTGCAGGGTGTCACAAGTTCGACCCTTGTACCGCCTACCAAAAATCCTAAAAAGCACCCTCGCGGTGCTTTTTTTGTTCTAATTTTGGTTTCAGGGTAAACCTAGAGACCGCGTTTACTGGCAAATGTCTAGAATGTGTTGCAGCGCATCAAAACTGCGTTGTACATGAACCAGCATGCGGCCCAAGCCCCTAGCAGTTCAGTGCAGCCCACACAGCAGCCCAACAAGCTGGCCAGGAGAACCGATTTGCCGACAACACAGACTAAAAGCAGTAGCAAAAGCAGCAACAGCAAAAGCAGCAGCCAAGGACATACCGCTGACCCCGCCTTGGGTCTGCGCGTTATTAAAAAATACCCCAACCGGCGCTTGTACGACACCGACAGCTCGGCCTACATTACGCTGGCAGAAGTTAAGCAACTGGTGTTGCAAGGCCAGGTTTTTGTGGTGGTGGATGCTAAGACCAATGAAGAGCTGACCCGCAGCATTTTGCTGCAAATTATTTTAGAGGAAGAGTCTGGCGGTTTGCCCATGTTTACCGAAGCTGCGTTGGCCAACATGATCCGTTTTTATGGCCATGCCATGCAGGGGTTTATGGGCAGCTACCTAGAAAAAAATGTGCAGGCGTTTACCGACATGCAAACCAAAATGACCGAACAAGGCAAGGCTTTTGCCCCTGGCTTGGGCGCTGCCATGCCTGGGATGCCCGGCATGATGGGTGCGTATGCCGAGCAGTCCCAAACCATGTTTGCGCAAATGCAAGAGCAAATGCAAAAGCAAACCGAACAAATGTTTACCGCATTGGGCATGAAACGTTAAATATTGCAGGCTAAACTACTTTGCAATGCTTGTAGTTAGCTATTAGCCCACGCTCTGCAGCCCGTATAAATCACCTTACACTATGCCGCAAATTCGCACAATAGGTCTTCGTTTCGTTGGCTACAGCTTGGCAGCATTGGCCATTGCCAGCAGCTTGTCGGCCTGCGGTGGCGGTAGCGCAGGCGGCACCACGCCGCCTACTGTGCAGGCTGGCCCCACATGGGAGCTGATGACGGCGGGCGATATAGCCCAATGCCTGCTGTTTTCTTCGTCGGGCTCTAACGCACAAAAAACAGCCGAACTGGTAGAGCGCCAACTGGCCAGCGCAGGGGCCAATGCCAATGTGCTAACCCTGGGCGACAACGCCTACGTTAAGGGCACCATCATTGGCTACACCCAGTGCTACAAGCCCACGTGGGGCCGGTTTTTAGACAAGACTTTTGTCGTACCCGGCAACCACGACTACGAAAGCGGTGGCCAAAACGAATACTTTGACTATTTTGGTGCCAAGGCCTCCCCCGGCCCCAGTTTTGGTCCTGACCGCAGTGGCTACTACCGCATTGACCAAAATGGCTGGACTGTATTTACCCTCAACAGCAATATCGAGGCAGGCGCAGCATCTGCCCAAGCGCAGTGGCTTAAAGCCCAGCTGGCCACCGCCAAGCCCTGCATTGCCGCTGCGTGGCACCACCCGCGCTTTAGCTCGGCTGCGCGCGGAGACAACGCCTTAATGCAAGACATGTGGGAGATACTGGACCTGGCCAAGGCCGACCTCATCCTTGCAGCCCACGAACACCACTACGAGCGCTTTGCCCCCATGACCTCCACGGGCGCGGTGGTGGCGGGCGGCGGCATACGCTCTTTTGTTGTGGGCACCGGCGGTGCGGAAAAATACGGTTTTGCTACGGTGCGTGCCAGCAGCCAAAAGCAGCATGAGTCCTACGGTGTCATGCGTTTGTCGCTTAGCGACGGCAAAGCAGGCTGGAAATTCATCGATATTGACAACAACACCCTAGACCAAGGCGCTTTTGACTGCCGCGCTAAATAACGCCTTGTAGTGCTGCCAGCCTAGGCTTCTTTAAGCTGCCTAAGCCGCAGTCTGAGACAATACAGCCTATGAGCGCTGTACTGTCCCCCCCTATTTCCAACTCCATCCCCAAAGTCGGCTTCGTTAGCCTTGGCTGCCCTAAGGCGCTGACCGACTCGGAGTTGATTCTTACCCAACTGTCTGCCGAGGGCTACCTAACGTCCAAAACTTTCGAGGGCGCAGACTTGGTCATCGTCAATACCTGCGGCTTTATCGACGATGCCGTTAAAGAAAGCCTAGACACCATTGGTGAAGCCTTGGCAGTAAATGGCAAAGTTATCGTCACGGGCTGCCTGGGGGCTAAAACGGTAGACGGCGGTGCCGATACCAGCGGCGGTAAGACCGACGAGAACCTGGTGCGCAAAATGCACCCCAGCGTGCTGGCCGTAACCGGCCCCCACGCCACCCAAGAAGTGATGGACGCGGTGCATTTGCACCTGCCTAAACCGCACGACCCGTTTGTAGATTTGGTGCCTGCTTACGGCATCAAGCTCACCCCCAAACATTACGCCTACCTCAAAATCAGCGAAGGCTGCAACCACCGCTGCACGTTTTGCATCATCCCCAGCATGCGCGGCGACTTGGTCAGCCGGCCGATGGGCGATGTGCTCAAAGAAGCACGCGCGCTGTTTGAAGGAGGCATCAAAGAGCTGCTGGTGGTCAGCCAAGACACCTCCGCCTATGGGGTGGACACCAAATACCGCACCGGCTTTTTCGATGGCCGCCCGGTCAAAACCCGCATGCTTGAGCTGGTAGACGAGCTGGGCAAACTGGCCGAGCCCTTTGGCGCGTGGGTGCGCCTGCACTACGTGTACCCCTACCCCAGCGTGGACGAGGTGATCCCGCTGATGGCAGCGGGCAGGGCGCTGCCCTACCTGGACGTGCCCTTCCAGCACAGCCACCCCGATGTGCTCAAGCGCATGAAGCGCCCCGCCAGCGGCGAGAAAAACCTAGACCGCATCGCCCGCTGGCGCGATGCCTGCCCCGAGATCGTGATTCGCAGCACCTTTATTGCAGGCTTTCCGGGCGAGACGGAAGAAGAGTTTAGCCACCTGCTGGACTTCATGGCCGAGGCCCACATTGACCGTGCCGGCTGCTTTGCCTACAGCCCGGTAAAAGGCGCTACAGCCAACGACATTCCCGGTATGCTGCCGCTAGAAGTGCGCGAAGAACGCCGTGCCAGGTTCATGGCGGTGGCCGAAGCAGTCTCTGCTGCCAAACTGCGCCAGCGCATAGGTGCCACCATGCAAGTGCTGGTAGACAGTGCGCCCGCGATGGGCAAAAAAGGTGGCCTGGGCCGCAGCTATGCCGACGCACCAGAGATCGACGGCGTAGTAAAACTGCTGCCCCCTGAGAAAATAAGCAAGCAGCTTAAAGTGGGCGAATTTACCAAAGCCCGTATCGTCGGCACCGATGGGCATGATTTAGTGGCACTCCCGATTTAATAGCTGCTTGTGCAGCATTTCCTTGGGCCAGAGGCTGATTTAGTTTAAAAATAACGCCTATATTGCGCCGAGTGCGCATTTTTTAGTCACGCAAGCCTAGGCCAGTGACAGCGCTTTGGCTGTCTCGCGCAGGTACTCGCGCACCTCGGCCATGCCGGGGCCTACATGGCGGTCGATGCGGCGAATGTAGGGGCAGGTCAGCGTGGCCAGCGCGGTGTTGTCGGGGCCGAGGATGGGGAAAGAAATATCCACCACTCCAAAAGACTGCGCGCTGTCCCGCTCCAGGTAGCCTAGTTTGCGTATAGCGGTCAGGGTGGCCCGCAGTTTTGCCTCGGTGATGGGCACCTCGCCGTCCAGGGCGGTGTGTTCGGCCAGCATGCGCTGGTAGCTGCCAGCATCGGCGTAGGCCAGCAGCAGGTGGCCTGAGGCTGTGTCTAGCAGGCCCACGCGCGCACCGCGCTGCACCGAAAAGCTCCAACCCCTTGGGCTGTCGATCTGCGCACTGATCAGCACATTGCCGCGGTCGTACACGCCCATGTGGCAAGACTGTTCGGCTTTGCGCGCAAAGTCATCCATCGCTGGCAGGGCTTGGTTAATCAGGCGGCTCATGGGTGGGTGGATGTGGGCTAGTGCAAACAGCTTCAGGCTCAGCGCGTAGCGGTCACCCGAGGTGCTGCGCATCACATACTGGCGCGCCACCAGGCGCTCTAGCATGCGGTAGATCTCGCTGGCGCTACGGTCCATTTCTTTGACGATCTCTGCACGCGTGAGGCCTTCTGGCTGGGTGGCCAGTAACTCCAGAATGTCCAAGCCCTTGTCTAGCGCGGGCGCGCGGTAGCGGCTTTCTGGCGGCAAAGACGCTTCGTCCTGTGCTTCTGGTTTGCTGCGGGGAGCGCTAGGTAGGGCGGCGCTGGAGGTGCTACGGGCGATGGGTGGCATAGGTGGTGCGGCTTTCGGTGGGGATTTACTTTAATACAGGTGCACGCTAGGGTAAGTTCTAGGTCTTGGTGCGCCAAAACTCCGTATCATTTGAATTCATAAATGAATCATCTGTTTATATTTGAATCATTAAACCGGAGTTTGCAGCATGGGTCAAGGTCGTTTGCAAGGTAAAACAGTACTCATCACTGCAGCGGGCCAAGGCATTGGCCGGGCCAGCGCCGTGGCCTGCGCGGCAGCAGGGGCGCAGGTGATTGCCACCGACATTAACCAAGCCCTTCTGGACAGCCTGGCCAAGGACTACCCTGGCATCCAGGTGCAGCAGCTAGACGTGTGCAATGCCGCCGCCGTGGTGGCCCTGGCGGCACGTACCCCCGCGCTGGACGCGTTGTTTAACTGCGCTGGCATGGTTGCCAATGGCAGCTTGCTGGACAGCACAGAAGCCGACTGGGATCTGAGTTTTGAGCTGAATGTCAAAAGCATGTTCCGCATGACGCGCGCCCTCTTGCCCGCGATGCTGGCCAAGGCAGAAACACAGGGCTGCGCTGTGTCCATCATCAATATGGCCTCCATGGCATCTAGCATCAAGGGCTTTGCTAACCGCTGTGCCTACGGTGCCACCAAGGCCGCAGTGATTGGCCTGACCAAATCACTGGCGGCTGACTACGTGAAGGCTGGTTTGCGCGCCAACGCCCTATGCCCAGGCACGGTGGACACACCCTCGCTGCGCGGGCGTATTGCCAGTGCCGCCGACCCAGTGCAGGCTGAAAAAGACTTTATTGCGCGCCAGCCCATGGGCCGCTTGGCCGCGGTAGACGACATTACGCCCATGGTGGTCTACCTGGCCAGCGACGAGTCCCGCTACATGACGGGGCAGACGCTGCTGGTGGATGGCGGTGTCACTATCTGATGACCGGTACAACTAAGGTTTGAGTGTGACTGCACTGATTTGCGTGAACCAACTTAGCAAGTCGTTTCCAGGCGTGCGTGCGCTAGACAGCGTGCGCTTTGATCTGCTTGCGGGCGAGGTGCACGCCCTGATGGGAGAGAACGGAGCGGGCAAGTCCACACTGATGAAAATTCTAGCGGGCGTGTACCGCAAAGACAGCGGAGAGGTGCTGCTAGACGGCAAACAGGTAGAGATCGACAGCCCGGCGCATGCGCAGTCGCTGGCCATTGGCATCATCCACCAAGAGCTGCACCTCATGGGCCACTTGACGGCAGCGCAAAACATCTTTTTGGGCCGTGAACCACGCAAGGCTGCAGGCCTGCTGCTGGACGAGCAGCAATTAAACCGCAACGCCCAGGCGCTGTTTGACCGGTTGAACCTGCAGCTGGCCCCTACGGTGACCATTGGCGATCTGACCGTAGCACGCCAGCAGATGGTAGAGATTGCCAAAGCGCTGTCATTTCGCTTGCGCATACTCATCATGGATGAGCCCACAGCCGCACTGAACAATGCCGAGATTGAGGAGCTGTTTCGCATCATCCGGCAGCTCAAGCAGGAGGGCGTGGGCATTGTTTATATATCGCACAAGATGGACGAGATCCAGCGCATTGCCGACCGCATTACTGTCTTGCGTGATGGTGCCTACATTGCCACCGTGCCGGCAGCCACGCCCATGCAAGAGGTGATTGCCATGATGGTAGGGCGCAAGCTGGACAAGTTTGAAAAGACAGTGCCTGACACCTCGGCCAATGAAGTGCTGCTGGACGTGCGCGGCTTGAACCGCGGGCGCGCCATCCGCGATGTGAGCTTTACCGTTCGCCGTGGCGAAATTTTGGGTTTTGCGGGCCTCATGGGCGCAGGCCGCACCGAGGTGGCGCGCGCGGTGTTTGGTGCCGACCCGATCGAGTCGGGCGAAGTGCGGGTGCGCGGGCAAGTGATTCGGCTGACTTCGCCGCAAGACGCGGTGCAGGCGGGTATTGGTTACTTGTCTGAAGACCGCAAGCACTTTGGCCTTGCCACGGGCATGGATGTGCAATCCAACATCACCTTGCCCAGCTTAAAACGTTGGCTTAAATGGGGCGTGTTCCTCAATCTTGCGGCCATTCGGGCCATCTCCCAAGAGATGGTGCAAAAGCTGCGCATCAAAACACCATCGCTTGGCCAAACGGTCAAGCTGCTGTCGGGCGGCAACCAGCAAAAGGTGGTGATCGCCAAGTGGCTGGTACAAGACTGTGCAGTGTTGATTTTCGACGAGCCCACACGCGGCATTGACGTGGGCGCCAAGAGCGAGATTTACAAGCTGCTCAATGACCTGGCCGCCCAGGGTCGCGCCATCATCGTTATCTCCAGCGAATTACCCGAGGTACTGCTTTTGAGTCACCGCATTGTGGTGATGTGCGAGGGCCGCATCACAGGCGAGGTGCGCGGCGACGCGGCCACCCAAGAGAGCCTGATGGCCCTGGCCACACAGCGCGACTAATTCAAAAAGGCACAGCATGGCAATGGCACACACTACTTCTCTCACTTCTTGGGCAGCCCAGCTGTCGGGTGGCCAGGCCAAGCAAAAGCTGCTGGCTTTTGCCAGCCTGATTGCATTGATCTTGGTGTTTACCGTGCTCAAGCCCGATGCCTTCATGACGCGGGACAATATCATCGGTATCTTGCAGTCCACTACCGTCATTGGCGTACTGGCCATTGCCAGCACTTTTATCATCATCACCTCAGGCATTGACCTGTCTGTGGGCGTTCTGATGACGTTTTGCGCCGTGATGGCGGGCGTTTTCATGGTGAACCTGGGCATGCCTGTGCCCTTGGGCATCGTGTGTGCTTTGGCCATGGGCGCGTTGTCGGGCTGCATTTCGGGTCTGGCCATCACTAAGCTCAAAGTGCCGCCCTTCATTGCCACACTGGGCATGATGATGCTGCTCAAGGGTGTGTCGCTCATCATCACCAACACGCGGCCGATTTACTTCAGCGATGTAGCAGGCTTTGACCAAATTGCTTTGGGTTCGCTGATCGGTGACCTTGTACCTAGCCTTCCCATTCCCAACGGCGTGGTCATTATGTTTGTGGTGGCACTGGTGTGCGCAGTGGTGCTGAACAAAACTGCACTGGGCCGCTACACATTTGCACTGGGCAGTAACGAAGAAGCGGTGCGGCTGTCGGGTGTGAATGTGGACCGCTGGAAGGTCATCATTTACACCTTTTCTGGCGGCATTTGCGGTATCGCTGGTTTATTGATTGCCTCACGCCTGAACTCTGCACAGCCTGCGCTGGGCCAAGGCTACGAGCTGGACGCGATTGCCGCCGTGGTGATTGGCGGCACCTCGCTCAGTGGCGGTGTGGGCACAATTATGGGCACTGTCATTGGCGCTTTCATTATGAGCGTACTCATCAACGGTTTGCGCATCATGTCGGTGGCCCAAGAGTGGCAGATGGTGCTTACCGGTCTCATCATCATTTTGGCGGTCTACACCGACAACTTGCGCCGCAACAAAAAATAAGGAGACCGCACGACACCCATGCACCCACTTTGGTTTTCAATTTCCCTCCCCGTGATTCTGTCCAACACATTATTTTATTTTAGGAAACAACCATGAACGCAAAACGACAACTGCTGGCTTTGACCGCTGGCTTGGCACTGGCCGGCTTTTCCAGCTTTTCAGCTGCCCAAGAAATCTACATTCCCCTGATCTCTAAAGGTTTTCAGCACCAGTTTTGGCAAGCTGTGAAGCAAGGTGCCGACCAGGCTGCCAAAGACTACAAAGTAAAAGTCACCTTCGAGGGCCCTGAGACCGAACAGCAAGTGGACAAACAGATCGACATGCTGTCTGCTGCTTTGGCCAAAAAACCGGCCGCGATTGCCTTTGCTGCGCTGGACAGCAAAGCAGCTATTCCGCTGCTGAAAAAAGCCCAGGATGCCAAGATTCCCGTTATCGCGTTTGACTCGGGTGTCGACAGCGACATCGTGCTGACCACGGCACAAACCGACAGCCGGGCCGCTGCTGCCATGGCGGCGGACAAGATGGCCGAGAAGATCGGTGGCGCAGGCGAAGTGGCGGTGATTGGGCATGACCAGACCAGCACCACCGGCACTGGCCGCCGCGATGGTTTTGTAGACCAGATCAAGGCCAAGTACCCCAAAATTAAGGTGGTAGATATTCAGTATGGCGGTGGCGACCACCTCAAGTCTGCTGAAATTGCCAAGACCCTTATGCAAGCTCATCCTAAGCTCAAAGGCATTTTCGGCACCAACGAAGGTTCTGCCATTGGTGCGGGCAAAGGCCTGAAAGAAGCCAAAAAGACCGGTGTGATCATCATTGGTTTTGACTCTGGCAAGGCGCAGAAAGACATGATCAATGACGGCACCATTGCTGGTGCAATCACCCAAAACCCGGTGGGCATTGGTTACAAAACGGTGGAAGCCGCTGTAAAGGCTTTGAAGGGCGAGAAGTTGCCCAAGATCATCGACACCGGCTTTTACTACTACGACAAAAGCAATATGAAGGATGCCAAGATCGCGGCGGTTCTTTACGATTGATGTTCCCTGGGGCAAGTGCGCTGCGGCTTAGGCAGTAGCGCCTTGCCCCGTTTCGTTTTTACTGCAAGGACAAGACTGTGAAATTAGTACGCTATGGATTACCAGGCCAGGAAAAGCCTGGTGTGTTAGATGCCCAAGGCCGCGTGCGCGACCTGTCAGGGCACATTGCTGATGTGGCCGGTGCTGCGCTCTTGCCCGACAGCCTGGCGCGCTTGCGCGGCTTGAACACCGATAGCCTGCCCTTGGTGGCAGGCACTGCGCAAAAAGATTTGCGCCTGGGCGCCTGTGTGGGCCAGGTAGGCAAATTTATTTGCATAGGACTCAATTATTCTGACCATGCAGCCGAGAGCGGCATGCAGGTGCCGCCCGAGCCGGTGGTGTTTAACAAATGGACCAGCGCCATCGTAGGCCCTGACGACCAGGTAGAAATTCCACGTGGCTCGGTCAAGACCGACTGGGAGGTCGAGCTGGGCGTGGTTATTGGCAAGGGCGGGCGCTACATCAGCGAAGCCGATGCTTTGTCACATGTGGCTGGCTACTGTGTGGTAAACGATGTGTCTGAACGCGAATACCAGCTTGACCGCAGCGGCACCTGGGACAAGGGCAAGGGCTGCGACACCTTTGGCCCCACAGGCCCTTGGCTGGTTACCGCCGATGAAGTGCCTGACCCGCAGGCCCTGAAGATGTGGCTGGAAGTAGACGGTAAGCGCTACCAAAACGGCAGCACCTCGACGATGGTGTATGGGGTTCAGTTTTTAATTTCGTACCTCAGCCGCTTCATGAGCCTGCAGCCTGGCGATGTGATTTCTACCGGCACCCCGCCCGGTGTAGGCATGGGCCAAAAGCCGCCGCTGTACCTGCGCGCAGGCCAGACCATTCACCTGGGCATTGAGGGGCTTGGTTCCCAAACGCAGAAGACCATACAGGCCTGATATGAGCAAAGTTACCAATATGCGCGTCGCAGACGTGCGGTTCCCCACGTCCCTGCATCTAGACGGCTCGGATGCCATGAACCCAGACCCTGACTATTCTGCAGCGTATGTGATTTTAGAAACCGACCAGCCTGGCCTTGAAGGCCATGGCTTGACCTTCACAATTGGCCGTGGCAACGAGATCTGCTGCGCTGCCATTGAGGCCATGCGCCACTTGGTAGTGGGCCTGGACATGGACTGGGTGGCCCAGGACATGGGGCGCTTTTGGCGCTACATCACCTCAGACAGCCAATTGCGCTGGATTGGTCCAGACAAAGGGGCCATCCACCTGGCTACAGGCGCGGTGGTTAACGCGGTATGGGATTTGTGGGCCAAGCAAGAAGGCGTGCCTGTGTGGGTGCTGGTGGCGCGCATGAGCCCCGAAGAGGTGGTCAAACTGGTTGACTTTCGCTACATTACCGATTGCATCACACCCCAAGAAGCACTGGCCTTGCTGCACAAGCAGGCTGCGGGAAAAGCCGAGCGCTGGGCTACGCTTCAGCGTGAGGGCTACCCTTGCTACACCACATCGGCAGGCTGGCTGGGCTACGACGACGACAAGCTACGCCGCCTGTGCAAAGAGGCGATGGATGCGGGCTTTAACCACGTGAAGCTGAAGGTGGGCCGCGACAAGGCGGACGATATTCGCCGCCTTACCATTGCCCGTGAGGTGCTGGGCCCAGACCGCCACCTGATGATCGATGCCAACCAAGTGTGGGACGTGCAGCAAGCGGTGGAGTGGGTTAACGACTTGGCCTTTTGCAAGCCGTGGTTTATCGAAGAGCCCACCAGCCCAGACGACATTGAAGGCCACCGCGTGATCCGCGAGGCTGTAGCACCGGTAAAAGTGGCCACTGGCGAGATGTGCCAAAACCGCATCATCTTTAAGCAACTGATCATGCGCGGAGCTATTGATGTAGTGCAAATTGACGCGTGCCGTTTGGGGGGTGTCAATGAAATTTTGGCTGTCATGCTGATGGCTGCTAAGTACAACTTGCCTGTGTGTCCGCACGCAGGTGGCGTAGGCTTGTGCGAGTATGTGCAGCATTTGTCCATGATTGACTATTTGTGCATTGCCGGTACCCGCGAAGGGCGTGTGATCGAGTTTGTGGACCATCTGCATGAGCATTTCAAAGAACCCTGTGTGATTGAAAATGCGGCTTATATGCCGCCCAAGGCCCCCGGTTTTTCTATTGAAATGAAGCCTGAGTCGATTGCGCGGTATACCTACTGCCGCCCATGAAGATCGACACCCACCAGCACTATTGGCGCTACCGCGCTGAGGAGTTCCCGTGGATCAACGATGCCATGCCCTTGCTGCAGCGCGACTGCATGCCAGTGGACTGTGCTACAGCCCGGCGCGCTGCGGGGGTAGATGCGGTGGTAGCAGTGCAAGCCCGAACGCTGGCAACGGAGACTGATTTTTTGCTGGACGTGGCCGACCATAACCCCGAGGTGCTGGGGGTAGTGGGCTGGGCAGACCTGGTTGCGCCAGACCTGGTGCGCCAGTTAGAACGGTGGGGCGAGCACGCCGCATTTAAAGGGCTGCGCCACATTTTGCAAGACGAGCCAGATGTCAGCGCTTGGGTGGATGCACCTGCTGTCAACCAGGGCCTGCGCGCTGTGCAACACAGCAAACTGGTCTATGACGTGCTGGTGTTTGACCATCAGTTGCCACAAGTGACTGCGTTCTGCGCCCGCCATGACCAGCATTGGCTGGTGCTAGACCATATGGGCAAGCCTGCGCTGCGTGACTGGGCACGCAAACCTGAAGTTGTAAGCCACTGGCGCAATTGCAT
Organism: Polaromonas sp.; assembly: GCA_043778205.1. Lineage (GTDB taxonomy): Bacteria > Pseudomonadota > Gammaproteobacteria > Burkholderiales > Burkholderiaceae_C > JAAFIP01. The sequence goes on from JAYWGO010000058.1 coordinate 35,618, forward strand.
GCGTACATTGGCCACACTGCCGCATGTGGTGTGCAAACTTTCGGGCGCCGTGACGGAGACAGACTGGGCTGCACACCACGGACTTGCGCCTGAGACAAGCCAAATTATTCTGTCTTGTTTTGACCGAGCGCTGGAGCTTTTTGGGCCGCAGCGGCTGATGTTTGGCTCAGACTGGCCGGTGTGCCAGCTGGCTGCACCTTACGATGCGGTTAGCAGTTTGGCGCAGGTATGGGCCAGCACGCGCCTAACCCAGCAGGAGCAAGATGCCTTCTGGAGCGGCAATGCTGTGCGCTGCTACGGCCTGGATGTGCAGGCCATAGCCGATTGACCTTTTTAAACCGAGAGTTCCTATGGATTTGCATTTGAAAGACAAGGTGGTCATCGTGACTGGTGGTGCCAGTGGCATTGGCGCGGCCATATCTCTCACATTGGCCCAAGAGGGGGCGGTACCGGTAATTTTTGGCAAGAGCCCCATGCCAGAGGACTTTGCGCAGGCTTTGCAGGCCACAGCGGCGCGGCATTTGTTTGTGCAGTTGGAGTTGTCAGACGACGCGGCTTGCGGCGCTGCAGTGGGGCAGGTGGTGGCCCAATTGGGCCGTGTAGATGGCCTGGTAAATAACGCCGGAGTCAACGACAACATTGGGTTGGATGCGGGCCGCGATGCTTTTGTGGGTTCGCTTGAGCGCAACCTGATTCACTACTACAGCATGGCGCATTACTGTGTACCGCACCTTAAAGCGGTCAAAGGTGCGATCGTTAATATATCGTCTAAAACCGCAGTGACTGGGCAGGGTAACACCAGTGGCTACTGCGCGTCCAAGGGCGCGCAGCTGTCTCTGACGCGCGAATGGGCGGCTGCGCTGCTGAGCGATGGTGTGCGGGTGAATGCGCTGATCCCCGCTGAGGTAATGACCCCGTTGTACGCACGCTGGGTCAACAGCTTTGACAACGCCAGCGAGAAGTTGGCATCGATTACCGCCAAAATTCCCCTAGGCCACCGGATGACCACGTCTGAGGAAATTGCCCGCATGTGCGTTTTTCTGTTGTCTGATGCCTCTTCCCATACTACCGGGCAGTGGGTGTTTGTGGATGGTGGCTACACCCATTTAGACCGGGCCTTGTCTTGAGGGCGTTTACTTAAAGCCCACCAGGCTACAAGCTAGAGTGTAAAAAGCCTCAGCCCGGCCGCTGTGCCTGCATACACGGCACCTGCACCAGCACGCGGCGGCCTGCGTCTACCCGCATGGCTGACAAACAGCCGCCCCATACACAGCCGGTGTCTAGGGCCAACACATTGGGCTGGTTAACCAAACCCATGGTAGACCAGTGGCCAAACGCTATGGGCGTGTCCGCTGTTAGACGGCCCGGCACGTCAAACCACGGCATGCATCCAGCGGGCGCACTGCCAGCGGCTTCTTTGGTGGCAAATTCCATTACGCCTTGTGCTGTGCAAAAGCGCAAGCGGGTCAGTGCGTTGACGATGACCCGCAGGCGATCAGTGCCTGCTAAGTCTTCAGCCCACTGAACCGGGGCGTTGCCGTACATGCTGCGCAAAAAGTCGGCGTAGTCATGGGCCTGCAGCGCGCTGGACACCTCACCGCCGTAGGCTAGGGTCTGCGCGGCTGTCCACTGCGGTAGCACGCCGGCATGCACCATCAAAAAGCCGCCAAGCTGCAGCGCCAGCGGCCTGTGGCGCAGCCAGTGCAGCAGCGCGGGGGCATCGGGGGCGGCCAGCAGCTGGCCCAGGGTATCGTTCTTATGCGCTGGGCGCACATGGCTGGCCACAGCCAAGGCGTGCAGGTCGTGGTTGCCCAGCAGACAGTCGGCGCTGCTGCCCAGCGCGGCCAGCTTGCGCAGCACGGCCAGCGAGCCGGGGCCACGGTTAACCAGGTCGCCCAGCAGCACCACATGGTCGCGGCTGGGGGAGAAGTCTAGCGCGCCCAAAAGTGCGTCCAGCGCGGTGTCGCAGCCCTGCACATCGCCAATCAGATACAGTCCCATGTGTTGCACCCTAAAATATGAATGTATGGACTTTATCCTTATTGCGCTGCTGACCTTGTTGAACGCAGCTTTTGCCATGAGCGAGATGGCCCTGACCGCCAGTCGCAAAACCCGCTTGATGGCCATGGCCGAGGCGGGCGACCTGGGTGCCAAAGCGGCCCTGCTGCTCAACGAGAACCCCACCCAAATGCTGTCTACCGTGCAAGTGGGTATAACATCGATTGGCATGCTCAACGGCATTGTGGGCGAGGCGGCTTTCAGCGACAACGTGGCCAGCTTTTTACAAAGCATGGGACTAGCGGCTAAGTTTGCAGCACCTACAGCCACCACCATCGTGGTGGCCAGCATTACTTTTATTACCCTGATTTTTGGTGAGCTGGTGCCCAAGCGCATTGGACTGCTGTACCCCGAGGCTGTGGCCCGCGTGATGGCGCGGCCCATGGCCTGGCTGGCCAAAGTGGCCAACCCGTTTGTCAAGCTGCTGACCATGTGCACCCAAGGCGTGCTGCAACTGATGCGCGTGAACACCAACAATGCCCGCGCTGTGACCGAGGCCGAAATAGCCGCCAGCCTAGACGAGGGCCTGGACGCAGGCGTGATGGAGGTGCACGAGCGCCAGATGGTGGAAAATCTGTTTCACTTGGACGACCGGCCGCTCACCTCCATCATGGTGCCGCGCACCGATATTGTGTGGTTAGACGCGCAGATAACAGTGGCGCAAGGCTTGGCCTTGGCCGGCGGCTCTAAAGATGCCAGCGTGAAAACATCGCACAGCTGGTTTCCGGTAGGGCGCGGCGGGCTGGACGACGTGATTGGCTTGGTTAGCGTGGCCCGCATGCTGCGCTCAGACGGCCAAACCAGCTTGGCCAGCTTGGCCAGCCCGGCTATTTTTATTCCTGAAACTTTAAGCGGCCTGGAGCTGCTGGAGCAGTTTAGAAAGCAGTCTGCCCGCATGGTGTTTGTGGTGGACGAATACGGTGTAGTGCAGGGCCTGCTGACCCCGCGCGACCTGCTAGAGGCCATCACAGGCGAGCTCAAGCCCCAAGCGGCAGGTGATGCTTGGGCGCAACACCAAACCGACGGTAGCTGGCTGCTAGACGGTTTAATGCCCATTGCCGAGTTGAAAGCGCGCTTAGGCATTGACGATGACCTGCCCGAAGAGGACAAAAACCGCTACAACACCTTGGCGGGCCTGCTGATGGCGGTAGCGGGTGACTTGCCGCAACAGGATGATGTGATCGACTGCGGTGGCTGGCAATTTGAGGTAAAAGCGCTGGACGGCCGCCGTCTAGACCGTATACGGGCAGTAAAAGCGGGTATCCCTCTGTAAATTTTCTGTAAATTCACTGTTGAACTGCCGTTTTTAGGGCTTTGTGTGAACCAGTTGGCAATTTGGCAGTCTACTATTTGACTAGGTAATACGTTATAGAGGTGTAAGGACGTTACACCCTGTCGCCCTGATTTTTAAAAGGTGGTTTTATGCGCCGTTCATCTGTTTTTGTAGCTTCTATGTTGTCTATCGGCACAGCAGCGGTTATGTTGGCTACCCCTGTGCAAGCCCAAGAAGTGGGTCGCGTGCTGTCTAGCACCCCGCTGATCAGCCAGGTTAGCGTGCCGCGCCAAGTTTGTGCGCAAGAGGTAGTGCAAGTGCAAAGCCAAACCCCGGGCACCAAGTCAGGCGCAGGCGCGCTGATGGGCGCAGTAGCGGGTGGTGTAACAGGTAACGCCATCGGCAATGGCAATGGCCGTGCAGCAGCGACAATTTTGGGTTTTATAGGTGGCGCTATTTTGGGTGACAGGATAGAGGGCGGCAGCCCTGGCCAGGTGTCTACCAGCCAGCAAACCGTCAACCGCTGCAGTACGCAAAACTTCATTGAAAACCGCACCACTGGCTACCAAGTGGTGTACGAATACGCAGGCAAACAGTACAGCGTGCAAATGCCGCAAGACCCCGGCCCGAGCATCCAGCTGCAAGTGGCACCTGTGCAACAGGTGTTGCCCCGCCCTGTAGCGCAAGTTGAAGAGGTACGCCAAGTGGCCCAGCCCTTGTCTGCAGACAATGCCGTGTTGGTATCCCAGTCGCCTTACCAGCCGATATTTCAGCCCCAAGCTGCCCCTGTAGTGGTAGTGACGACTCCTGGTTACTATTACCCCGCCCCTGTACTGGGCGCGTCGTTTGTGATTCGCGCCGGTAACAGCAGCGGCTTCTACAGCCACGGCCGCCGCGCAGCCCCTTACCCACACTACCCGGCTTACTTTCGCTAAAGCACACTAAGCACCGGTCAGTTATGCAAGGGCCTTGGCGCGTATTCATTGTCGAAGACGACCCCGCAACCCGCGCGTTTTTTGCCAGCTCGGTGCAGCGCTGTCCCCAGCTGGTGCTGGCTGGCCAAGCGGCCAGCGTAGCCGAGGCCTGCTTGGCCCTTTCTGCCCCCAGTTTGCCAACCGAAGGTTCGTCAGCCCAAGCTTCTTCAACCCAAGGTATGGCCATTGACGTGCTTATGACCGACCTAGGCCTGCCTGACGGCAGTGGCTTAGAAGTAATTCGCTATGCCTTAGCGCAGCACCCGCGCTGCGAGGCGTTGGTGATCTCTATGTTTGGCGACGAAGACAATGTGCTGTCCAGCATCGAAGCCGGAGCCACAGGCTATATTCACAAAGACGCAGCGCCTGACGACATTGCCCAGTCGGTGCTACAGCTCAAAGCAGGCCACTCCCCAATCTCCCCGATGATTGCCCGGCGCGTACTGGAAAAATACCGCAGTATGGCCCTTAATTTAGAGCAAAATGAGGCTATAGCCCAAGGAAATGCTGCACAAGCAGCTATCAAAAACAGAGTAAGTGTAGACGCAACGGCTGTGCCATACGAGGTTGACTCCGGCAACCCTACGCTGTCCCAGCGCGAACATGAGGTGTTAGAGCGCATTGCCCGCGGCTTCTCCTATGCCGAGATCGCCAAGCTGGGCAATGTCAGCGTGAACACCGTGCAAACCCACATTAAAAACCTGTACGCCAAATTGGCCGTGCACAACAAAAGCGAAGCCGTGTTCGAGGCCACGCGTTTAGGGATTTTGCCGCGTTAACCGTAGTGAGTCAGTCAGCCTGTCTGCACAATAGCGGCCATATCGTGCCTCAATAACCCGCCATAAAAAAAGCCACTTGAACTAATTCAAGCGGCTTTCAGATGTGGTGCCCATGAGCGGAATCGAACTGCTGACCTACGCGTTACGAGTGCGTTGCTCTACCAACTGAGCTACATGGGCGTTGGATTAATTATAACAAAAGACCTTGCACAGACTTGTGCTCTAAAGCTGTTTGCCGCAGCTTGAACTGCAGTATTTTAGTTTGATCTTGGGATGCTAAGCACTATTATTTTAATAGCTGCTCATGCAGCATTTCCTTGGGCCTTAGGGCTATTTCTCTTCTAAATGGTAACGGGTGAGGCGTTCTACCTCATTTTTAGAGCCTAGCACCACACTCACGCGCTGGTGCAGTTTGTCGGGCGCAATCTCCATGATGCGCTGCAGGCCGTTGGTAGACGCGCCGCCTGCCTGCTCGATCAGCCAGCTCATGGGATTGGCTTCGTACATCAGGCGCAGCTTGCCGGCTTTTTCTGGCTCGCGCTGGTCCCAGGGGTACATAAAGACACCGCCGCGCGTCAAAATGCGGTGCACGTCGGCCACCATGCTGGCGATCCAGCGCATATTGAAGTCTTTGCCACGCGGCCCGGCGCTGCCCGCCAAACATTCGTCAATGTAACGTTTCACGGGGGGTGCCCAGTGCCGCATATTGCTCATATTGATGGCAAACTCTTGCGTATCAGCAGGTACTTGCACGTTTTCTTGTGTCAAGATAAAGCTGCCTTGCTCGCGGTCTAGCGTAAACATGACCACGCCATCGCCTACCGTCAGCACCAAGGTGGTTTGCGGGCCGTATACGCAGTAGCCTGCAGCCACTTGGGCCGTGCCTTTTTGCAAAAAGTCTTTTTCTTTCACGGCGCTGTCGCTACCGTCAGGTTTTTTTAGCACACTGAAAATCGTGCCAATACTCACGTTCACGTCGATATTGCTAGAGCCGTCCAGTGGGTCAAACAGCAGCAAATACTCGCCCTGCGGGTACCTGTTGGGCACCAGGTAAATACTGTCCATTTCTTCACTGGCCATAGCGGCCAAGTGGCCACCCCATTCGTTGGCTTCGATCAGAACTTCGTTGGCAATAATGTCCAGCTTTTTCTGAATCTCTCCTTGTACATTCTCTGTCGACGCCGTGCCCAGCACCCCGCCCAGAGCGCCTTTGTTGACGGCGTGGCTGATGCTCTTGCAAGCCCGCGCCACCACTTCTAGCAGCAGGCGCAGCTCAGGAGGGATGTGGCCTTCTTGGCGTTGCTGCTCTACAAGGTAGCGGGAAAGAGAAATCTTGGTGGTCATGTTTTGTATCTTAACTTGTGTAAATTCATGGACTGCAAAAAATCCAACAGCCGGACGCAGAGGGCGCAAAGGTTACGCAGAGGACGCAAAAGGAATACCAAAAAAGACATAGATAAAAATGAAAATAAAAAGCAACATGTATTTGCTAAATCGAGATTAGTTAGTTTTTAATTTGAATTCAATTTGGTATTTTTATTTGTCTTCTTTTGCGTCCTCTGCGTAACCTTTGCGCCCTCTGCGTCCGGAAGTCCGATTTCGTCCTAAGAGCGTCAATCCGCCAAAGCCCGCGAAACTACTTCTCGCACGTCGTTACTCAAATCTGCCTTAGCCGCCACCCGTTTGATAGCTTCTTTGGCTGCATTTTGGTAAGGCTGGGCCAGTTTTTTCCAGCGGTCCATGGCGCGGGCCAGGCGGGCGGCTACTTGGGGGTTGATGGCATCGAGTGCCAATACTTGTTCGGCCCAAAAAACATAGCCTGCAGCATCTTGGCGGTGAAAAGCGCCGGGGTTGGCACTGCAATAGCTGAAGATAACGCTGCGGGCGCGGTTGGGGTTTTTAATCTGGAAGTCGGTATGCTGCATCAGGCTGCGCACGCGGGGCAGTATGTCGCCGTTGCGGTCGGTGCTGCCTGCTTGCAGGCTGAACCATTTGTCCAGTACCAAAGCTTCGCCTTTAAATAAACTGTAAAACAACTCCAGCGCAGGGGTTGCCAGGGCATGCCCGCTGTGCACCAAGGCGCTCAGTGCACCAAAGCGGTCGGTCATGTTGCTGGCATCCTTAAAACGCTGGTAGGTTTTGCCGGGCCATACGGCGTCTGTTGTGTCGCGTGCGGCCAAGCAAAGCATGCTTTGGGCTAAGTTGGCCAGCGCGCGGCGGCCGCTGCTGACGGCATCTGCTGTGTAGCCGCCGGTGTTTTGGTGCGCTTCAAAAGCCCATTCCCAGTCGGCATGCAAGGCTGTTGCCAAGGCTGCCCGCATGGCTTCGCGCACGGTGTGAATCGCCTGTGGGTCCACTACATCGAGCTGTTCGGCAATGTAGCTTTCTGACGGCAACGTAAGCACCAGTTCTTTGAAAGCAGCATCAAGCTCGGTGCTGCGCAGCACGCTGCGCAAGGCGGCAACAAAGGGTGATTGCACAAATTGGGCAATGTCTGCGCTGCCAATGCCCTTGGTAAAGTCTGCATGCTTGGCTACCAAGTCCATAGCGTGCTGCATACCCAGGCGTTGTGCGGCTTCCCAGCGGTTAAAGGGGTCGTTGTCATACGCCATCAGGGTCAGCAGCTGGGCCTGGGTGTAGTCCATTTCTAAAATTACCGGGGCGGTAAAGCCGCGCAGCACTGACGGCACGGGCTCGGCATCGATGTTGATAAACTGCAGCACTTCGCTGGCCTGGGTCATCACAAAGGTGCGCTGGCCGGGCACGGCATGGGCTTCGCCTGCCAGTTGCAGCGGCATGTCGGTGCCCAGGGGTGCCACTAAGCCAAGGTTAATGGGGATCACAAAGGGCTCTTTGTCCGCTTGGTCAGGCGTACTAGGGCAGCTTTGTGCCAAGTGCAGGGCGTAGGTACGCGCTGCAGCGTCGTACACCCCATGCGCTTTCACGCGCGGTGTGCCGGCCTGGCTGTACCAGCGCTTGAACTGGGGCAGCAGGGTGCACAGGGCGGAGGTGGGGTTGGCGTCGGCAATGGCTTGCGCGAAATCATCACACGTAACGGCTTGGCCGTCGTGGCGCTTGAAGTATTCGGCCATGCCCTTGGCAAAGCCATCGCGGCCCACCAAAGTTTGCATCATGCGCACCACCTCGGCACCTTTTTCGTAGATGGTGACGGTATAAAAGTTGTTAATTTCTTGGTAGGCATCAGGCCGCACCGGGTGCGCCATAGGGCCTGCGTCTTCGGGGAACTGGGCGGTGCGCAGCACACGCACGTCTTCAATGCGCTTGACAGCGCGGGCCGATGGCGTGGGGCACAGGTCCATGCTGAACTCTTGGTCACGGAAAACCGTTAAGCCTTCTTTCAAGGAGAGTTGAAACCAGTCGCGGCAGGTTACGCGGTTGCCGGTCCAATTGTGAAAGTACTCGTGGCCTACGACCGATTCGATATTGGCGTAGTCCACATCGGTTGCGGTGGCAGGGTTGGCCAGCACGTATTTGGTGTTAAAAACATTCAAGCCTTTGTTTTCCATCGCACCCATGTTGAAGTCGCTGGTGGCCACAATCATGAAGCGCTCTAAGTCCAGTGGCAAACCAAAGCGGGCTTCGTCCCAGGCCACGCTGGCCATTAGCGAGTGCATGGCATGCTCGGTTTTGTCCAGGTCGCCACGGCGCACATACACTTGCAGCAAGTGGTCAAGGCCTGCGCGCGAGGTAATGCGCTGTTCGCGCGCCACCAAATTGCCTGCGACCAGTGCAAACAAGTAGCAGGGCTTTTTATGCGGATCAACCCATTTGGCAAAGTGGCGGCCGTCTTCCAGCGCGCCTTGTTCCACCAAGTTGCCGTTACTGAGCAGCACGGGGAAAGCCGCAGCATCAGCGCGCAGGGTAACGCTGTACATCGACATCACATCAGGGCGGTCTAAAAAGTAAGTGATGCGGCGAAACCCCTCGGCCTCACATTGGGTAAAGAAGGTGTCTTGGCTCACGTACAGGCCCATCAGCTTGGTATTTTTAGCCGGGTTGCAGGTGGTAAAAATTTCAATCTCGCAGGCATCGGGCAGATCGGCCAGCACCAGCGTATCGCCGTCCATTTTGAACGAGCAGCCTTGGCCGTTGACCATCACGCGGGCCAGGTTCAGCTCGTCGCCGTCCAGGCGCAGGCTTTGGGCTGGCACATCTTTATTGCGGCGCACCTGCATTTTGTTAAGCACGCGGGTTTTGGTGGGGTCTAAGTCAAAGCACAGGTCAACGGTGTCGATCCAGTAGGCGGGCGGGGCGTAGTCGGCGCGCTTGACGAGCGCTGTGGTGGCTTCACGGGACATGGTGTTGACCTTCTAAAAACAGGGAGTCTAAAAATTGGGAGTCGATAAGCTGGTGGTAGTCGCGCACCGCTGCCAGTACATGCGGGCCTGCCAGCTGCGCTGCCGTGTGGGTGGTGCAAACGGCTACAGCGCGCATGCCTGCACGGCGTGCAGCCTCTATGCCAAAGGGCGCATCTTCAAACACAATACACTGTGTGGGCACTGCATTCATTAAACGCGCAGCTTCTAAAAATATAGCGGGCTCAGGCTTGCCAGCAAAACCTTGGTCACCGCCCACAATGGCCAGTGGTGTATGCGGCATTTTCAAATGCGCTAAGGCAAAAGCAATATTGTGCTGATCGCCCGCAGTGCCTACGCCTACCTTTAAGCCCATAGTACGCGCTTTGGCGGCAAAGGCTTTAAAACCAGCTACTTCTTTGAACACGGGTGCAAACAGCTCGCGGTAGATCACTTCTTTCTCGTGCACCAAGGGCAGGGCTTCGGCAGCAGTGACCGGGCGGCCTAGCAGCAATGCCATGCATTCTGTGCCCGTGCGGCCTGTGGTGCGGGCCATCAGGTCGGGCAGGTCAATACTGATACCGTGCCTGGCGCAAAACTCCAGCCAAGACTGCGCGTGGTAAGGCATAGAGTAGATCATGGTGCCGTCCATGTCGAAAATCAAAGCGCTGGTAGGGCTATTTTCCATATGGGTTAAGTTAAATCTAACACCTGCAAGCCGAGCTCTTGCGCCGCTTTGACCAATTGTTTGTCGGCTGAGACCATTGTGCTGCATTGGGCTATCTTTGCGCTTGCTAAATGGATGGCTTCTACCGTAGCCAACGGAGATGCCAGCCGCTCAATCAAGCTGCTGGCCAAATCGAAGGTGCTAGGCTCGATCACATGCAATGCCATGGCCTTGCTGGCCAGTTCCATCCGCAGCTGCTCATTGACCAAGCCAACTAGTTTGTGCGCCACCTCGCCTGTACGCAACTTGCGTTTGAGTACCGAAGACAGCTCTACCAGCGACAGTGAAGACACCATTAACCGGTGCGTGTTGTCCGCTATGAAAGTCTCCATTGCAGGCGTGTGCACTTCAGAAATAAAGCGTTTGACCAGTGCGCTGGTGTCAATGTAGGCCAGTGGCAGGCTCATGGGCTGCGCCTACTGCGGTCTTCGCGGACCAGGTCTGTGCTGTCTGTGGTTTGCACGGGCGACAGTGCGCGCATCCAAGCCATGGACTGTAGCTTGGGTGGTTGCTCTATCGGCAGTATCCGTGCCACGGGCTCACCGTTAGACACCAGCACCAGCTCATGCTCGCGCTCCAATGTCTCGCGCAGGTGCGGGATGGTGTTGCGAAGCTCGCGGACATTGATGGTTTGCATGGCGTGTCACCGTTGCAGTTAGTGTGACACGTATTGTAGCTTGGTCTGCTGTATTTACTTGGCTATGTTCAATGCAAAGCTGTAACGCGCTGGAGTGTTGGTTGGCTTTGCTAGGGAGGAACGCTGCACCCCAGCCTTGAGCGCCTGCGCAGCGGTGAAGGCTTTGAGACGGTGGTCAATACCTTAGGTTGTTACACTAGCATTTGCCACAATTTGCCCTTATGACCGCTTCTATGTCCAAACTCACTTTCTTTGCTGCGTCTATTGTGTTGGCCTCAACTGCCAGCTTGGCTGATAACTGCGACGCGCTTAAATCGCAGATCGAATCCAAGATCAAATCAGCTGGGGTGGCCAGTTTCAGTGTGCTGGTTGTTGAGGCTGAAGCTAAAGCGCCAGGCAAGGTGGTGGGTACCTGCGCAAAGGGATTGAAAAAAATCATGTACGCGCAAAACGGAGCTGCCAGCGCCGCTCCAGCAGCAGAAAATTCTGGTGCGACTGCAGTGCCTGCCAAAACAGCCCCAGTGCCCGCAAAATCTGGCGACGGTATTTTGACGGAATGCAAAGACGGCAGCACCTCGGTGGGCGGCACCTGCAAAAAGTAAGCTTGGCAGGCTAGCCAGTTACTCAAACAACCTATCTGGGCTCCTGCGCACTTGGGTGGGCCCAGCAAACTGGCAACTAAGGTTCTCGTGCACTACTGTTTTAATAGCTGCTCGTGCAGCATTTCCTTGGGCCACAGCACCGTTTTATATAAAATTGCTGAGCTAATTGGCTCTGCAGGGCGGTAAAGTGCAAAGTACACGGCTATCTGTTTACCGTTTACTCCCGCCAAAAATACCGCCTAACACGCCGCGAATGATCTGCCTGCCGACCTCGCGGCCAATCGAGCTGGCGGCGGACTTCATTAATTGCTCGCCTGCACTGGCACGGGTGCGCTTGGCACCGCCGCCAAATATATTGCCCAAACCGTCTAAAAACCCGCCGCTGGCTTCTTCGCCAGCGGCATTGGTGGCTTCTTTGGCTATGGTTTTGGCAGCGTCTTTGGCCTGCGTTTCGGTGGCCATATTTTCAGCCGTGCGGCCTTTGAGCTTTTCGTAGGCGGATTCGCGGTCCACCGTTTTTTCGTACGCGCCGGCCACAATCGAGCTGGCGATCAAGGCTTTGCGTTGCTCGGGGCTGATGGGGCCAATTTGCGAGCTGGGCGGCAGCACAAACACGCGCTCGGTCACGCCGGGGCGGCCTTTGTCGTCTAAAAAGCTCACCAATGCCTCACCTACTGCCAGCTCGGTAATCGCGGTTGCAATGTCTAAGTTGGGGTTTTGGCGCATGGTGTCTGCGGCGGCTTTCACCGCTTTTTGGTCACGCGGGGTAAAGGCACGCAGTGCGTGCTGTACCCGGTTGCCCAGCTGGGCTAGCACGCTGTCGGGAATGTCTAACGGGTTTTGCGTCACAAAATACACCCCCACGCCTTTGCTGCGCACCAGGCGCACCACCAGCTCAATGCGCTCTAGCAGCGATTTGGGCGCATCGGTAAACAGCAAGTGCGCTTCGTCAAAAAAGAACACCAGCTTGGGTTTGTCCAGATCGCCCACCTCGGGCAGGGTTTCAAACAGCTCGCTGAGCATCCACAGCAAAAAGGTAGCGTACAGGCGCGGTGCAGTCAGCAGTTTGTCGGCAGCCAGCACGTTAACAATGCCTTTGCCGTCAGTGTCGGTCTGCATAAAGTCGGCAATATTGAGCATGGGCTCGCCGAAGAATAAATCCCCCCCTTGCTCCTCAATCTGCAGCAAACCGCGTTGAATAGCACCAATGCTGGCGGGGCTGACGTTGCCGTACTCGGTGGTGAACGTGCTGGCGTTGTCACCCACGTCTTGCAGCATCGCGCGCAGGTCTTTCATGTCCAGCAGCAGCAGGCCTTGGTCGTCGGCCACTTTAAACACCAGTTGCAGCACGCCAGCTTGGGTTTCGTTCAGATTAAGCATGCGCGCCAGCAGCAGCGGGCCCAGGTCGGTCACGGTGGCGCGCACGGGGTGGCCTTGCTGACCAAATACGTCCCACAGCGTGGTGGGAAAGGCAGTGGCTTGCGGCGTGGGCAAGCCGCGTTCGGCGATGATCTTGGCCAGCTTTTCGTTGACGGTGCCTTTTTGCGAGATACCCGTCAGGTCGCCTTTCACATCGGCCATGAACACCGGCACGCCAATGCGGCTAAAGCCCTCGGCCATGGTTTGCAGGGTAATGGTTTTACCGGTTCCCGTGGCCCCGGTAATCAGGCCATGGCGGTTGGCTTTGTCGGGGCGCAAAAAGCATTCAATAGCTTGGTGTTTGGCAATCAATAGGGGTTCGGTCATGGCGTGCTTTCTGCGGTCAAAAATGTGGAGGGCCGCATGTGGGTAGTTGATAACCTGCATGTTACGGCATAAAAAAAGCCTGCCGTGGTACCACAGCAGGCTTTTAAGGCAGTGCCCCGCAATTAATTCTTGGCAGGCAGGGCCATGATCCAGCTTGCAATAGCTTTGGCATCTTCAGCCGCCACTTGCGGCATGCCTGGCATGGGGATTTGGCCCCATACGCCCGTAGAGCCCTTGGCTATTTTCTCGGTCAGGTAAGCACCCGCATCGTTGCGGTCTTTGTATTTGGCCGCAATAGCCGAAAACGCAGGGCCGACCATTTTGTTGTTGACACCGTGGCAGTTGAGGCAGGCATTTTTATCAGCCAAGGCCTCGCTGGCTTGCGCGCTCCAGCCCGCGCTAAGGATTACAACCACCAAGACGGCGCGAAAAATTGGGTGAACGGTATGCATGCCAGCCCTTACTTTACGGTCACTGTGATCGACTGGGCCATGGCCTTGCCATATGACTGGTGCGCGCCATTGGCAAACTGTGCGGTCAGCTTGTAGACACCCGGAGTGAGTGTTATGTCGGCCTCTGTCTGGCCTTTGCCAAAATGCATATGCTTTTCAGTAAACGGAATGGACTCGCCTGCCGCAATAGAGTCCAGGTTGATCAACAAATGGTTATGGCCACTGTCTTTGACAATATCGCCCGCTGGGGCAACGGCCATGCCCTTCACGCCAAAGCGCACTTTGAACGTGGTGCCCACGGTGGCATTGTTAGCAGGTTCCAATATGCTCATGGCCTGTGCTGGCGAGCCCGATGGGCTTTGGCTTGCACAGCCAGTGATGTTGAGCGCCATTACAGTGGCTAAGGAGGTCATGGCGATCAAACGCAGAGTAGATGTTTTCATGGTGCTTAAAATGTAAAAAATAGAAATAAAAGGCCAGCAGATATGCTGCAGCCTTCGCGTAAAAGGAATTTAAAAATGCGCTGTGAAAATTGCACTACAAGCCTGCCTAAACAGCAGGTACAGCCAAGTTCAGCCTAAGCAAAAATTAAGCTACAGCGTGTGCCGGGGGTGCCCGCCCAGGCGGCGGTCGGTTGATCTGCACTTTGCCCATGGCTAGCCGTTCGGTTGGCTTGTAATGCCAAGCTGCAACAGTGCGTGGAGCAGAAAAATGCAGGTTAGCTGGCACGCCAGGGAGGGCTATCAGCGCATAAATAGGTGCATTGCTGCAATGTTTGATAACGCTGGCAGCATCGTTACTGCCATGCAGCGGTACCGATACGGTTTTAACCCCCGCGCCAGAGCACACTACGATGTCAATCCGCTTGCCACTGCTGAAAGCCACCATGGTGTTAATCGCTGTGCCCAAAGCAAACCATGCCAATGCTAGCGTAGCAACGGCTAAGGAGAGTTTGTGGGCGTTGAGGTAGGGATGGCTTCTCATTAGCTTAAGATTATTGGCCATCTGAAAAGCAACTGTCAATCCAGCAAACCCGCAAAGAGCGGGTTTGCACACGTAAAATCGGGGGGTATTCAAATCAAAGATGCAAGAAAGTAATTCATGGCCGGTCACAGTAAATGGGCAAACATTCAGCACCGCAAGGGCAGGCAAGACGAAAAACGCCAAAAAATATGGACCCGTGTGGTGCGCGAGATCATGGTGGCAGCCCGTTTGGGCGGTGGCGATTTAAGCGCTAACCCACGCCTGCGCTTGGCGGTAGACAAAGCCAAAGCGGCCAATATGCCTGCCGATACGGTTAAACGCAACATCGACAAAGCCACCGGCAACCTAGAAGGTGTGCAGTATGAAGAGATCCGCTACGAGGGCTACGGCATAGGCGGCGCAGCCATCATTGTGGACACCATGACCGATAACAAGGTGCGCACGGTTGCCCAGGTGCGCTTTGCATTTAGCAAATACGGCGGCAACATGGGCACCGAAGGCTCGGTGAGCTTTCAGTTCAAACATTGCGGCCAAATCCTGCTGGCCCCCGGAACCGACGAAGACAAGGTGATGAACATCGCGCTAGAAGCAGGCGCGCAAGATGTGATCAGCGACGACGAAGGCGGCATTGAAGTGTTAACGGCAGTGGCGGAGTTTGAAGCGGTTAAAAATGCCCTGGAAGCCAGTGGCCTCAATGCCGAAGTGGCCGAAGTAACCATGCGCGCTGAAAATGCGATCAGCTTGGAAGGCAACGATGCCGTGCGCATGCAAAAATTACTCGACGTACTAGAAGACATGGACGACACGCAAGCTGTCTTTCACAACGCAGAACTTTCCCTATGAAAATACTGGTAATAGGCGGCGGTGGCCGCGAACATGCCTTGGCCTGGAAACTAGCCCAAAGCCCAAAGGTGCAAAAAATCTACATAGCACCTGGCAATGGCGGAACCGCGCTGGACGACCGGTTTGAGAACCTTAACTTGTCACAGCCCGAGGAATTGCGCGCATGGGCAGCTACTGAAAAAATAGCGCTCACTGTGGTAGGTCCAGAAGCGCCATTGGCCGCAGGTGTGGTGGACGAATTTCGCGCGCACGGCTTGCGCATTTTTGGCCCCACCAAGGCAGCTGCGCAGCTTGAAAGCTCCAAGGCGTTTAGCAAGGCCTTCATGCAAAGGCACGGCATTCCCACAGCAGAGTTTGCCACCTTCACCGATGCCGCCGCCGCGCACGCCTATGTAGACAAGCAGGGCGCACCAATTGTGGTGAAGGCCGATGGCCTGGCCGCAGGCAAGGGTGTGGTGGTGGCCATGACGCTGCAAGAAGCGCATGGCGCGATTGACTTTATGCTGCTGGACAACGCACTGGGCGTAGTGCACAACGCAGGCAACGATGGCAAGCCTGTAGCCCGTGTGGTGATTGAAGAATTTTTAGATGGCGAAGAAGCCAGCTTTATTGTGCTGTGCGACGGTAAAAACGTGTCTGCGCTGGCCACCAGCCAAGACCACAAACGCCTGCTGGACGGCGACCTTGGCCCCAACACCGGCGGCATGGGCGCGTACAGCCCAGCGCCTGTAGTCACCCCCGAGGTGCACGCCCGCGCCATGCGCGAAGTTATTTTGCCCACCTTGAAAGGCATGGACAAAGACGGCATCAACTACACCGGCTTTTTGTACGCCGGCTTGATGATCGCGCCCGATGGCAAAGTAAAAACACTTGAATTTAACTGCCGCCTGGGCGATCCCGAAACCCAGCCAATTTTGATGCGCCTTAAAACCGATTTGGTGGATGTGCTGATGGCCGCCACCGAGCACAAACTGGACACCATAGAGATGCAATGGGACCGCCATGTGGCACTGGGCATGGTGATGGCCGCCCATGGCTACCCCACGGCGGTGCGCAAGGGCGATGCCATCCACGGGTTGCCGGGCAAAGACTCTTCGGTCGGCATGGACGCAGTGGTTTTTCATGCAGGTACGGCCGCCCAAGGGGCTACCACCGTGACCAGTGGCGGCAGGGTGCTGTGCGTTACTGTGCTGGCAGAGACGGTCAAGAAAGCGCAGCAACGCGCAAATGAAATCGCCCACAGCATCCACTTTGACGGCGCGCAGTACCGCAGCGATATTGGTTACCGTGCTATCAAAGCCTGACTTTGCCTTGCCACATTCGGTGGTGTTTCGCAGCAGCTGGCTAGCCCACGCTGTGCTGCGGCTACTGGGCTGGCGGGTGTATTTCCAGGGTTTTCCCACGCTGCAGGGCATCGCCGTGGTGTACCCGCACACCAGCAACTGGGACGCACCGATCATGTTTTTGGCCAAGTGGGCCTGCGGCGTGCAGGTCATGTTTTGGGGCAAAGACACTTTGTTTCGCATTCCCTTGTTGGGCACTTGGCTGCGCTGGATAGGCGGCGTGCCCGTGCGGCGTACCAGCAAAGAAGGCGTGGTCAATCAGGCCGTTGCGGCGATGGCGCAGCACCAAGCCGTGGGCCAGTATTTTTGGATAGCCTTGGCACCTGAAGGCACGCGCAAGTACCTGCCAGGCTGGCGCAGTGGCTTTTACCAAACGGCCCTGCGCACCCAAGTGCCGCTGTGCTTGGTTAAACTTGACTATGCACAACGCAAAGTCAGTATCCAAGACTTTATGTGGCTCAGCGGCAATGCTGCGCAAGACATGGCGCATATTGCGGCTGTCTACCAAGGCGTGCAAGGCTTGGTGCCTGCCAAGATGGCCCCCATTACGCTGTTGGACGCATCCGTGCCCAGAGAAAATACGATCGTGCGCTAAATGAGTTCTGCTAAACCCCTAACAGTAGCCCATGTGCGTGAGTTTTTGCTGGGCCTGCAAGAACGCATCATCTCAGCGGCCAGCGCAGCAGACGGCGGCATCTTTGTAGCTGACCGTTGGGAAAAAGCCCCAGACGAACCGCTACAGGGCAATGGCATTACCCAAATTTTAGAAAACGGCGCAGTGCTGGAGCGCGCAGGCTGCGGCTTTAGCCATGTGCGCGGCCCGAAGCTGCCGCCGTCTGCCACCCAAAACCGGCCTGAGCTCAACGGTGCGCCGTTTGAGGCACTGGGGGTATCGCTGGTGTTTCATCCGCGCAACCCCTATGCGCCTACGGTGCACATGAACGTGCGCATGCTGGCCGCTAAGCCGCCAGGCGCAGGGCCCGTGTTTTGGTTTGGCGGCGGCATGGACCTGACGCCCATTTACGGGTTTGAAGAAGATGCTGTGCATTTCCATAGTGTTTGCCGCAGCGCACTTGCGCCCTTTGGCGCAGACAAATACCCCCAGTACAAGGCTTGGTGCGACGATTATTTTGTACTCAAGCACCGCGGCGAGCAGCGCGGCATTGGGGGCATATTTTTTGACGACTTTAGCGAGGGTGGTTTTGACAACGGCTTGGCACTCATCAGCGCCGTGGGCGACGCGTTTTTAAATGCGTATTTACCGATATTGAAGTTGCGCTGTAATACGCCTTACAGCCAACAACAGCGTGATTTCCAGCTGTACCGCCGGGGCCGCTATGTGGAATTTAACCTGGTGTGGGACCGTGGCACCCACTTTGGCCTGCAGTCGGGTGGGCGCACCGAGTCTATTTTGATGAGCATGCCGCCCTTGGCCAGCTGGTCTTACAGGCTGGAGGCCCCTGCAGGCAGCCCCGAAAACGATTTGACGCAGAAATTCTTAGTGCCAAGGCAGTGGCTATGAGGGCTGCCAGGGGCCCATTGGGCGCTGGCCAGTTTGCCGCTATTACCACTTGGCTCCGCGGGCAGGCGATGGCCCCAATTGCTACTGTATGTATAGCTGCCCGTGCAACATTTCCTTGGGCGATAGCCCTAAAAGATGCTCTACATCTTGCGCTGGCAAGGTGTAAAATACGCCCTATTGGTATGCCAGAACTGCCCATCAGCGCTACCGAGGTACGCCAGCGCCTAAGCCAAGGTTTGGGTACCGGCCATCTGGTCAATTCTGGCGTTGCGCGGTATATTGCGCACAACAGCCCGTATACCGATTTCACCTAAATTCCACCTAGATTCCACCATTTACACCACCGCTATGCAAGACACCGCCGCCAAAAAAGACACCGCCAAACTCCAACGCACCATCATCGATGCGCTGGAAGATGTAAAAGCCCAAGACATTGTGGTGTTTGACACTGAGCATTTGTCCGCCCTGTTTGAGCGCGTCATTATTGCCAGCGGCACGTCTAACCGGCAAACCAAAGCGCTGGCCTCCAGCGTGCGCGATGCGGTGCGCGAAGCTGGCTTTGGCAAGCCGCGGGTAGAAGGCGAAGACAATGGCGAGTGGATTATTGTGGACTGCCACCAATGCGTAGTGCATGTGATGCAGCCGGCCATTCGCACTTATTACCATTTAGAAGAAATTTGGGGCGACACGCCGATTCGCCTTAAGCTGGGCGCACCTAAGCCAGCTGTTGCTGCGCGCGCGCCAGAGCCCGTAGCAGCCAAGGGTAAAAAGCCAGCGGCTAAAAAAGTGGCGGCCAAAGCGGGTTCTAAACCAGGCGCTAAACGCAAGCCGGCGAAAGTAGAGCCTGTGTTTGCGCCTCCCCGCCCAGAGCTAAGCCCTCCTACCAAGGCCAAAACTGCAGCCCTGAAAAGACCGGCTGCTGCAGCGCCTGTACCAGCCAAGACGGCTGCTAAATCTGCCGCTGCTAAGGCACCTGCTAACCCACCTGCTAAAAAAGCAGCCAGCGCAAAGCTGCCCCTGACGGTCGTAGGCAAAGCGCCCGCTAAAAAGGCGGCCGCTAAATCCGCAGCTCCAATGACCAGCAAAACAGCCCCCGCCAAACGCAGCCGTGCATGAAGCTACTTATCGTCGCAGTCGGCCAGCGTGTGCCCGACTGGGCGCAAACCGCGTGGGACGACTACGCTAAGCGTTTTCCACCAGAGCTTAAAGTGGAGCTCAAAACCGTCAAAACCGAGCCGCGCGGCTCCAAAACGCTAGACACTTTGCTGGCCGCTGAGCGCGAGCGCATTGCGGCTGCCATACCCAAAGGCACCCGCATTGTCGCCCTGGACGAACGCGGCACCAGCCTTACCACCAAAGCCCTGGCCCAGCGCCTTACCGACTGGCAGCTGAGCGGCGATGACGTTGCCTTGGTGATTGGCGGGCCAGATGGCCTTGAACCTGCCTTTCGGCAAGCTGCGCATGAGCGGGTACGTTTGTCCGACCTGACCTTGCCCCATGCTATGGCCCGCGTGCTGCTGGTAGAGCAGCTGTACCGCGCTTGGTCGGTCAATGCGGGGCATCCTTACCACCGTGAATAGATTACCGTAAATAGGTCACCGTGATTAACCACCAACAACACCCTGCGCTATGGCCCACTTTATCTACCTCGCCTCCCAAAGCCCGCGCCGCGCACAATTGCTAGAGCAAATAGGTGTGCAGTTCAAGCTGCTGTTGCCCGACGACAGCGAAGATGCCGAAAGCCTAGAAAACATGCTGCCCAATGAGGCCCCCGCCAAGTACGTGGCGCGCGTGACAGGTTTAAAGCTCGACGCCGCACTGGCGCGCATGCAGCGCAGGCGCTTGCCCAGTGCGCCTGTGCTGTGCTCTGACACCACCGTGGCACTGGGGCGCACGGTGTACGGCAAGCCTTTAGACGCAAACGATGCCCGGCGCATGCTGGCCGAGCTGTCTGGCCACACGCACCGCGTGCTTACCGCCGTGGCACTGCAAAAGGGCAGGTCGCGCGTGCAGGCGCTGTGCACATCTAAAGTGAGTTTTGCCGCCATGAGCCCTGCGCAGATTCGCGCCTATGTGGCAACAGGCGAACCCATGGGCAAGGCCGGTGCGTATGCCGTGCAGGGCAGGGCAGCGGTGTACATTGCGCACATCAGCGGCAGCTACAGTGGCATTATGGGTTTGCCAATGTTTGAAACCACGCAGTTACTGCGTACACTTGGTGTCACACTGGGTTAACTAATTTGGGTGCCGTAAAGACAAACCTATGCAGCAAGACATACTGATCAACTGGAGCCCGCAAGAAACCCGTGTGGCGGTCATAGAGCACGGTGCGGTGCAAGAACTGCATATTGAACGTAACCTAGAGCGCGGCTTGGTGGGCAATGTGTACCTGGGCAAAGTAGCCCGTGTGCTGCCCGGCATGCAGTCAGCCTTTATCGACATTGGCCTAGAGCGTGCAGCGTTTTTGCATGTGGCCGACCTGATGGCCGCCTTTGTGCCGCGCCACAGTGACCGCAACACTGACCGCCACAGCGACCGCAAAAGTGACCACAAAAACGATGGCAAAGCTGATGGCTCCTCAGGCAGCGAAGCCGCCAAGCCCGCTGCGCCCGCCATCCCCATAGAAAAACAGGTCTTTGAGGGCCAAGCGCTGATGGTGCAGGTAATTAAAGACCCGATTGGCACCAAAGGCGCACGCTTGTCTACGCAAATCAGCATTGCGGGGCGGCAACTGGTGTTTTTGCCGCAAGACGACCACATTGGCATCTCGCAAAAAATTCCTTTTGCGCAGCGTGAGGCTTTGCGTGCCAAGGTGGTGCAACTTGCAGGCAATGAAGGCGGCGGGTTTATTCTGCGCACCAACGCTGAGGAAGCCACCGACGATGAGCTGGCCGACGACGTGGCCTACCTGCGCAAAGCCTGGGGGCGCATCAAAGATGCCTCCGTCAAGCTGCCGCCCAAGTCGGTGCTGCACACCGACCTGAACCTGCTGCAACGCGTACTGCGCGACCTGGTGAGCGACCAAACCCAAAGTATCCGCATCGACTCGCGTGAGCAGTTTGACATGCTGGCCAAATTTGGCCACGACTACATGCCCGCCGCGACCGACAAACTGCAGCACTACAAAGGCGAGCGGCCCATTTTTGACCTGTACAGCATTGACGAAGAAGTGGCCAAGGCGCTGGGCCGACGGGTTGATTTAAAGTCCGGCGGCTACCTCATCATTGACCAAACCGAAGCGCTGACCACGGTAGACGTGAACACTGGCGGCTACGTGGGTGCGCGCAATTTTGACGACACCATTTTTAAAACCAACCTGGAGGCCACCCAGGCCATTGCCCGCCAACTGCGCCTGCGCAACCTGGGCGGCGTCATCATCGTGGACTTTATTGACATGGCACTGGCAGACCACCGTGCGCAGGTGTTGGCTGAGTTTAAAAAGCAGCTCGCACGCGACCGTACCAAAACCATGGCGGGTGACTTTTCTCAGCTAGGTTTGGTGGAGATGACCCGCAAGCGTACCCGCGAATCGCTGGCCCATATGCTGTGCGAGCCGTGCCCCGTGTGCCTGGGCAAAGGCACGGTTAAAACCCCACGCAGTGTGGCCTACGACATCTTGCGCGAGATTTTGCGCGAGGCCCGCCAGTTCAACCCCAAAGAGTTTCGCGTGGTGGCTGCACCCCAGGTGATCGAGCTTTTTTTAGACGAAGAAAGCCAGCACTTGGCAGGCTTGAGCGACTTTATCGGCAAGCCTATTTCGCTGCAAACTGAAGGCAGCTTAAGCCAAGAGCAGTACGATATTGTGCTTTTGTAGGCCCCTGCATAAGCCACTGCATAAACCTGTACCTAAGCCCCTAAAAAATTCACCGCAATGGGCCCAAGCGCTATCCCCATTTTGATGTACCACCAAGTAGATGCACGGCCTGCGCGCGGCGC
Source organism: Polaromonas sp. (assembly GCA_043778205.1). Taxonomy (GTDB): domain Bacteria; phylum Pseudomonadota; class Gammaproteobacteria; order Burkholderiales; family Burkholderiaceae_C; genus JAAFIP01. The sequence continues at coordinate 57,810 of JAYWGO010000058.1, forward strand.
GGCCATGCGCGGCCTGGTGGTGTCGCCTGCATCGTTTGCGCGGCAAATGGGCCTGCTTAAAGCGCTGGGGTACCAAGGACTCAGCATGGCTGGGCTGATGCCCTACCTGCGTGGGCACAAAGAAGGCAAAGTGTTTGGCGTGACCTTTGACGACGGGTATGCCAACAACTTGGAACATGCCATGCCGGTGCTGCAAAAGCACGGCTTTAGCGCTACCTGCTATATGGTGAGCAGCCAGCTAGGCGGCACCAATGTGTGGGACCACAGCAAAGGCATAGCCGCCAAGCCTTTAATGAACGCTGCGCAGGCCAGCGCCTGGGTGGCGGGCGGGCAAGAAGTGGGGGCGCACACACGCAGCCATGTTGACCTAAGGCCACTGAGCACAGCCCAAGCTGCCGATGAAATCACGGGTTGCAAGGCCGAGCTAGAAGATGCTTGTGGTGCCGTGGTTAACCAGTTTTGCTACCCTTATGGCTACTTCAACCCCACGCTTGCTGCGCAAGTGCAGCGCGCTGGCTACGTGGCCGCCACCACCACCGTGCGCGGCCGTAGCACGCGCCATGACGCGCTGTGGGCGCTGCCCCGCGTACCGGTGATGGGTTCGGTGTGGTTGCCGCAGTTTTGGCGCAAAGTAGCCACCCGCTATGAAGACCAGCGCCGTGGGTGAAACAGACCCGGTTAAAACAGACGCGATGGAGGCGGACCTGCGTGCAGTGGGCCTCGCGGCACAGGCCCCAGCGTTTACCAAACCTCCGCTCCGCCTCAAAATAGCCGTGCTCAACCGCATTTTTTCCCCTACCGGCGGTGGCGCAGAGCGCTACTCTATTGCCTTGGTAGAGCAGCTGGCCGCTGTGCACGAAGTGCATGTGTTTGCCCAAGAAATCCACCACCAGTGGCCTAGCGTGCACTACCACCGCATTGCCGCTGCGTTTAAAAAACCGCGCTGGCTCAACCAGCTGTGGTATGCCAGCGCCACGCGGCAGGCAACGCGCCATGGGTTTGACATTGTCCACTCGCATGAAAATGTGTGGCACGGCAATGTGCACACCATGCACGTTAAAACCGTGCAGCGCAGCCTGTTTGAAGGGCTGAAGGGCCTGCCACTGGCCTTGCGCCGCTTGAAAGTTGCGCTTAGCCCCAGGCTGCTTACCTACCTGGGCTTTGAGCGCGTTCGCCTAGGCGCACGCCCAGGCGTGGCCGTGGTGGCCGCGTCCCAGCTGCTGCAGGCCGAGCTGCTGGCCCAGTACCCGCATGTGGTGGGGCGCATCAGCACCATCACCCCAGGCGTGGCCATGCCTCACAGGTTGACAGCACAAACCGACGCGCGCCGCGCACTGGGGGTACCAGCAGACGGCCCCTGCATTGCTTTTATAGCCAACGACTACGCCCGTAAAGGCCTGCCCACTCTGCTGGCTGCTGCGCAAGGCTTGCCCGGCGTGCGCGTGCTGGTAGCGGGCCACCCAGGCCAGATAGCGCGCTTTAAAACACTGGCCCACACCCTGGGCATAGACCAGCGCGTGCACTTTGTAGGCCCACAGGCCGACATTGGCGTGGTGTACTGCGCCGCCAACCTGCTGGCACACCCCACCCTAGAAGACACCTTCGCTATGGTGGTGCTGGAAGCCATGGCCCACGGCCTGCCCGTAGTGGTGAGCGCCAGCCCCTATTGCGGCATAGCCGCACTGCTTACCGATGGCGAAAACGCACTGCTGCTAAGCAACCCGCAAGACCCCCAGGCACTGCAAACCGCCTTGCAAAGCATCTTGGGCAACCCCAGCGTGCACCAGCGTCTGTCCAAAGCCGGTTACAGTTTCGCCCAGCAGCACAGCTGGCAGGCCGCAGCCCTGCAGTACCAAGCGGTATATGACAGCTTGGGTGCTTAAAGTCAGAGTTTTATAAGAAAAAGGGCTATCGCCCAAGGAAATGCTGCATGAGTAGCTATCAAATTAGGACTTTATAGTTTGCCTCTTGGAACGCAGCGAAACTGCTTTTCCCAATCAAACAGTCGGCAAAGCGATAAACGGATTGAGCAGCGGAACCCCAAATGATTTGAAGTCTTTGGTATTGCGTGTCACTACGGTTAGGCCATGTACCAATGCGGTGGCCGCGATCATGGCATCTTGCAAATGGTGCGGTGCGATTCTGTGGGTTATTTTGGCCCACCGGCGGTATACCTGCGTGCCAGCAGGCAGCACATTAAAAGAACTTTCCAAGCTGTCAAGCCATAGTTCAATAGCTTGCGCTTTGGCGGCATCTTGATCGCGTGTAAGTTCAATACCGGCTTGAATTTCTCCCAACACCACAACGCTTAAATGTAGCGAATGGCTGGGTACTGACTGCACCCAGTGCACTACCGCTCCATGGGGTTTGTTTTTGCGCAGCTCGGAGACCACATTGGTATCTAGCAAATACATAGTCAGCTTGGCTGCAAGCAGCAGTGGCACAATTTAAAAAACTGGCGCGCGGCGGAGGCGCTGGCGTGATGCCATGTCTAGCTTGCCAGGCAGTGGCAGGCCATCGGTAAACTTGGGGCCTTGGTGCAAAAGCCAGTCTTTAATATCAACGCTTTCTAGTTGTTTGAGCCGCTCCCATTGCGCTACAGGCAGCAGTACTGCTGCCTGTTTACCGTGGTAAGTCACCACCTGCGGGCCTATGGTGAGCGTCGCATTAAGGAATTCGCTAAACCTAGCTTTAGCGTCTTGCACGGGCCAAGTGTTCATATGGGGTTGTGTAAAAATAGTCTGTATTCTGGTCATTTTAAACAATTGAATTGATATTGTCTACCCAAACCCGACCCACTCTAATTTTGCCCTTTGTGTTCTGAAAATTAGCGATTTATTTTTTGTGCTGGCCGACTACGGGCAGTAATTTCCTTGCATGCCGCCGCGTGCCCTAGCTTGTGGAGAGCTTTATCAACCATACTTCAGCGCCACGGTCTTCAGGGTAGTAAACCCATACAGCGCCTCAAACCCTTTCTCGCGCCCATAGCCTGACGATTTAACGCCGCCAAAGGGCAGTTCTACGCCGCCGCCTGCGCCGTAGTTGTTGATGAACACTTGGCCGCTGTGCACGCGTTTGGCCATGCGCATTTGGCGGGCGCCGTCACGGGTCCAGATGCCGGCGACCAAGCCGAAGCGGGTGGCGTTGGCCAGCTCTATGGCGTGGTCTTCATCTTTGAACGCCATAGCGCACAGCACGGGGCCAAATATTTCCTCTTGCGCTAAGCGGTGGTCTACGGGCACGTCGCGCAAAAGCGTGGGGGCTTGGTAGAAGCCGCCCTCGGGGGCCTCGTCTACCACGCGGCCTTGGGCCACCATGGGGATGCCTGCTACCTGCGCGTCGCTTAAAAAGTCCCACACACGCTGCTGTTGGCTTTGGCGTATCAAGGGCCCCAGGTCCAGGTTCATGGCGGCAGGGCCTACACGCAAATTCTCAAACACGTGGCCCAGACGCTCTAGCAAGTTGTCGTAGATCAGTTCGTCCACCAGCAGGCGTGAGCCTGCGCTGCAAGTTTGCCCAGCGTTTTGCACAATGGCGTTGACTATCACGGGAATGGCTGCGTCCAGATCCGCATCGGCAAAGACGATTTGCGGGCTTTTGCCGCCCAGCTCTAAAGTAACCGGGCAGTGCCGCTCGGCGGCTACTTGCGCAATCAAGGTGCCCACGCTGGGGCTGCCGGTAAAGCTAATGTGGTCTATGCCCGCGTGGCGCGCCAACGCGTCGCCTACCTCGTGGCCATAGCCGGTCACGATATTGACAGCCCCGGCGGGAAAGCCAACCTCTGTGGCCAGCTGTGCCACCCGCAGCAGCGACAAACACGCGTCTTCTGAGGGCTTGACCACGCACACATTGCCCGCCGCCAGCGCGCCGCCCACGCTGCGGCCAAAAATCTGCATGGGGTAGTTCCATGGAATGATGTTGCCCACCACACCAAACGGTTCACGCCAAGTGAACACGCTGTAGCCGTCCTGGTAGGGGATCGTCTGGCCATGCAGTTTGTCGCAGGCCCCAGCGTAGAACTCAAAGTAGCGGGCCAGCGCTGCGGCATCGGCCCGCGCTTGGGCTGTGGGTTTGCCGCAGTCGCGCTGCTCAATCAAGGCCAGCTCGTCGGCGTGCTGGGCTATTTTGGCCGACAAGCGCATGAGCAGGCGGCCACGCTCTGCGCCGCTGAGTTTGCTCCACACATGGGTGTAGCAGGCGCGGGCGGCGCGCACGGCCTGGTCTACGTCGTCTGTATTGCCGCGTGCAATCTCGTCAAACGGCTGGCCGTCTGACGGGTCGGTCATGTGCAGGCTGCGCCCAGCGCTGGGGGGAACCTGGGCGTTGGCAATGTAGTGGTGTTGCATGGGCAGATTGTGCAGTGTTTAGCAAAACTGGTTGACCAAATTTTCTAAAAACTCCTGGCGGCCCGACGCAGGCTGCTCGTCGATGTTGCGTTGGTAGGCATGGTTGGCCACGTCGTCCAGTTTACTTTTGCCTGCCAGCACCTCTTGCGCCCACGGTGCTTGCCAGCCTGCGTAGCGCTGCTTTACAAACTCTGCCCACTGGCCATCTTGGATGAGCTTTTCGGCAATCAGCAGGCCGCGCGCTGTCACGTCAACACCGCCAATGTGCGAGTGGAACATGTCGATCGGGTCAAGCGACTGGCGGCGGGACTTGGCATCAAAGTTAACTCCGCCGTGGGTAAAGCCGCCGTTTTGCATGATGTAGTACATGGCCAAGGCCGTGTCGGGTGCATTGTTGGGAAACTGGTCGGTGTCCCAGCCGCACTGCATGTCGCCACGGTTCATGTCGACCGAGCCAAAAATTCCCAATGAGGTTGCGGTGGCAATTTCGTGTTCGAAGCTGTGACCTGCCAGCGTGGCGTGGTTGGCTTCGATGTTGACGGTCACTTCTTTCTCCAGGCCCCACTGCTGCAGCATGCCAAATACAGTGGCCACGTCAAAGTCGTACTGGTGCTTGGACGGCTCGCGCGGTTTGGGTTCGATCAAGATGTGGCCTTTGAGGCCGATTTTGTGTTTGTACTCGACCACCATTTGCAAGAAGCGGCCAAACTGCAGGCCTTCTTGGCGCAGGTTGGTGTTGAGCAAGGTCTCGTAGCCTTCGCGGCCACCCCACAGCACGTAGTTGTCTCCGCCCAGGGCTTTGGTGGCGTTCATGGCTTCGCGCACTTGCAGCGCGGCCAGGGCGTAAATTTCAGGGTTGGGGTTGGTGCCTGCGCCCGACATAAAGCGGCGGTGGCTGAACGCGTTGGCGGTGCCCCAGAGCAATTTAACGCCCGTGTCGGCCTGCTTGCGGCCCAGGTAGTCCACCATCACTTTGAGGTTGTGCGCGCTTTCTTGCGGTGTTGCGCCTTCAGGTGCGATGTCGCGGTCGTGAAAAGAGTAGTAGGGCAGGCCCAGCTTGCTGAAAAACTCAAAGGCAGCATCGGCCTTGGCCTTTGCGCTTTCCATCGGATCGGTAATTTTGAACCACGGGCGCTCCAAAGTGCCACTGTGGCTGAACGGGTCAAAGCCGTTCCAGCAAAAGTTATGCCAGTAGCACACCGCCATGCGCAGTTGCTCTTTCATGGTTTTGCCCAGCACCATGCGGTTTTCGTCGTACCACTTGTAGGCTAAAGGGTTGCGCGAGTCTGCGCCTTCGTAAGTGATTTTGTCGATGCCTTCAAAAAATGGGTGCATGGTGTGTCTCCTGTGGTGGGTAAAAGTAGGGTTGAAAAAATGCGTGAAAAAGCTTGAAATAAATAAGTAGCTTAAGCACTGGCCTTTAGCCAAGGGCCGCTTGCGCTGCACCCTGTGCCTGCACCGTAAACACCGGTTTGAGTGCAGCGTACAGCTGTGTGAACTGCGCAAAGCGCTGCGCCAAGGCTTTTTGGGCTGCGGCATTGGGCTGGTAAATATGCTCTACCGCATGCTGGGTGCACACCCGTGCAATAGATGCTGCCGTGCAGCCTTCGGCGGCCAGTTGGCCTAAGCGTGCTGCGCCCAGTGCTGCGCCCACGCTGCTAACTTGGTAGGTGGCAATGCGCAAGCCCAGCACATCGGCCAGTAGCTGGGCCCACAGGGCGCTGCGGGCACCGCCGCCTACCAGTTGCAGCTGCTGGGCATTGCCGCCTGCCTGGCGCAGGGCGGTCAGCCCATCCAACAGGCCAAAGCTTACGCCCTCTAGCACAGCGTAGCCTAGGTGGGCGGCTTGGTGTGTGGCCCGCAGGCCCATAAAGACACCGCTAGCATCGGCGTTGTTGTGCGGCGTGCGTTCGCCTGACAGGTAGGGCAAAAATAACGGGCACTGCGCACGCTGCGCTGGGGTCAACTGGGCAACTTCGTCCAGCAACGCGGCTTCGTTCGCTTTGCCGGTGAGCTCTGTAACCCAGCGCAGACAGCTTGCGGCTGACAGCATGACCGCCATTTGGTGCCACGCGCCGGGCAGGGCATGGCAAAAGGCGTGCACGGCGTTAGCGGGGTTGGGCGCAAACTTTTCGGTGGCCAAAAATATGACACCACTGGTGCCTAAAGACACAAAACCGTCGCCTGGGTTGACCGCGCCCAAGCCAATAGCGCTGGCAGCGTTGTCGCCTGCGCCACCCGCTACAGGCAGGCCCGCTGGCAGGCCCAGTAGCGCGGCTGCCGCTGCCGTTAGATGGCCTGCTACCGCGCTGCCTTCTACCAAGCGGGGCATGTGCTGGCGGGTTAAGCCGGTGGCCGCCAGCATGGTGTCAGACCAGTCTCTGCGCCCAACATCAAGCCACAGTGTGCCTGCTGCGTCAGACATGTCGCTGATGTATTCCCCGGTCAGCTGCAGGCGCAGGTAGTCTTTGGGCAGCAGCACTTTGGCAGTTTGGGCAAACACCGCTGCTTCATGTTGGCGCACCCAGGCCAGCTTGGGTGCTGTAAAGCCGGGCATGGCCAAGTTGCCGGTAATCTGCTCTAGCGCAGGGCAGGCCTGTGTGAGCTGGGCGCACTGCCCGGTACTGCGGGTGTCGTTCCACAAAATGCAGGGCCGCAGTACGCTGCCTGCTGCGTCCAGCAAAGTAGCGCCGTGCATGTGGCCCGACAAGCCTATGCCGCTAACTGCCGCGTAGGCCTGTGGCTGCGCACTGCGTAAATTGTGGCAGGCACTGGCCAGTGCGGCCAGCCACTGCGCAGGGTCTTGCTCTGACCAACCGGGCTGCGGCTGGGCCACACTGAGCTGCGTGCCAGCGGTGCCTAGCACGTGGCCGTGCGCGTCCATCAGCAGCACTTTAAGTTCAGAGGTGCCTAAATCAATGCCCAGGTAATTTTGTGAAATCATCGTACTAAATAATTAAAAGTTGGTAGAAGAAGGCGCAGTTAAAACGGGAGCCTGGCTAAGCCAGCGAGCTGACACTGTGCGCAGCCGAGGTGAGGGGCCGCGTAAGCCGGTAGCGTACCAAAGCGGCTGCACCTATGGCCACCGCGTTGTCGCCAAAGCGTGACAGGTGCACCTGGGGCGGTGCCAGTTGCGCGGCATCGGCATAGGCTTTAAAGGTGTGCAGTGCGGTTTGCACAAACGCATCACCCAAACTGAGCGCACCACCGCCCAGCACAATGCGCACCGGGTCATACGCTACCCACAGGTTTTGCAGCAGCACCCCCAGGTAGCGCCCCGCCTGCGTGGCGGCTTGCACGGCCTGGGCATCGCCTTGCAGCACACGGGCTTGCAGCTGGGCTATTTCGCTTGCGGCCAAGGGGGCAGCGGTGGCGGCAGACGCGCCAGCAGAGGTGGCCCGCTGCAAAGACTTAAAGCCAATCAAAGCTTCGGCGCAGCCGCGCCGTCCGCAGGAGCACTGCGGCCCGTTGATGTCTAAAATCGTGTGGCCAATTTCACCGGCCAGTCCGTTATGGCCCGTAAGCAAGCGGTCGTTTACCACCACGCCTGCGCCTACGCCATGCCCAATGCTGACATACACCAGCGGGTCAGAGCCCATGGTGTCGGCAAATTCAAGCTCACCCAGCGCGGCCACGTCAGCCTCGTTTTGTACAAACAGCGGCAAGCCTTCTAGCCGCGTGCCGCGCAAGTGCTTTTGCAGCAAGGCGGCTACTTTCACATGGCGCCAGCCCAGGTTGGGCGCAAAGTGCAGTACGCCTGCGCTTTCATCTACCCCGCCGTGCACGCCGATGCCCAGGCCGGCAATTTCGCGGGTGTCATGGTCAATCAGCGCGCTAACCCTTAGCAGCCCATCGGCCAGCGCAGCCATGCACTGGGCAGCGTCAGCACTGTTGCCATACGACACCACCAGGCTGGCCAAAACACTGCCGGTAAGCGATGTGGCGACAATGCGCATGTTGTCTACACCCACATCGGCCCCCAGCAGCACCAAGCGCTCTGGGTTAATGTGCAGTGGGGTGGGGCGGCGGCCCAAACTGCCGGTAACCACCATGTCACGTTCGACAATCCAGCCTTGTTCTACCAGTTCGCGCACCAGCAAACTCACGGTAGATTTGGTCAGCCCCAGCGCCTCGGCCAAGTCGGCGCGCGACAGGCCAGGGTGCGAACACAGATGGCACACCAGTGCCATGCGGTTAATTTCTTTCAGAAGCTGCTGGTCGCCGGTGATGTGCATAAAACGGGTTGTTTTCAGCAACATGAGGCTGCCTTTTAACTATAGTACACCGATTGCACTAAATCAGTCAAGCAGGGAAATCACCGTTTGAGGCTTTTAAGCCTCAATCTTTACACCCTTCCAAAAAGCCACGCGGTCGGCTACGGCTTCGGCACCCGATTTGGGGTTGGGGTAGTACCAGGCAGCATCGGTATTGAGTTCGCCATTGACCAGCAGGCTGTAGTAGCTGGCGGTGCCTTTCCAGCTGCAGACGGTTTTGTGGTTGCTAAAACTGATGAACTTTTGGTCTAAGGAGGCGGCAGGAAAGTAGTGGTTGCCCTCTACCAGTACGGTGTCGTCGCTTTGGGCTATCACGGTGTTGTTCCAGGTGGCTTTCATGGGATGGGTCTTTCTTGGGTTGCGTTGCGGGTTAAGTTGTTGTGGGCGAGGCAAACACCCCACCGTGCTTACGAGACCGTGCTATAGACAAGCGGTTGAGCACCTCAACCGCCAAACTGCATTGGTTACTGTAAAAATCAAGGTTTTTAGCATTAAATAGCCCTCTGACCCAAGGAAATGCTGCACAGGTAGCTATTAAAATCATAGTTTAAGGTGCTCTTGTAAAGTTCAAAAATGCACCCCAAAATCCCTAGTTTTGCGCCAAACCTTGCCGCAGCGCTTCTACCCGCGCGCGGTTTACGCCAAAGTCTTTGCTGCCCACGCGGCTGGCGCTGCGCACGTGGATCACCCCCGCGCTTGCATCTAGCAACAGCTCTACGTCGTCGGTAAATTTAAGTACCTGGGTGGTGCACTGCGCGTAGATGTAACCTGCCTCCTGGGTTATGACTTGGGTGCGCGGCATGGCTTGCAGCAGGCTGGCCAGCTTGGCCATTTGGGCGCTGCCGTCGCCGGTGATGGGAAAAGCATCTACCCGTGCGTAGGCCTGCATCGGGTGGTCAACCCACAGGTCGGCCTGGCTAGAGGCAGAGTTTTCGGTGCGGGAAATGCGCTTGAGCTTGCCGTCTTTAGCGCCCAAGTCAGGCGGCGCTTTGCCGCGCAGTAAACCGGCTTGACCGGCAATAAGCAGTGCCAAGGCTACCAAGGCAACAGCCAAAATAAACAAAAGTGTGTAACGGGCCATGGGGCTCCTTCAGGAAATATAAGCTTACTTTATAGCACTTAGGGCAAGCTAGCGTGCCAGCTGCCACGTGGTGCTGGCTGGGCGGCCGGGCAGGTGCAGTTGGGCTGCCTGGGGGGCGCACTGGGCCAGCAGTTTGCCGCGTTTGAACACTTTGAGCCGGGTAGCACGTAGGCGGATGGCCTCTATGGGGCTGCGCGCCTGCAGCAGCACAAAATCAGCGTTGCAACCGGGCTGCAAACCGTAGCCTTGCAGGTGCATGAGTTGCGCAGGGCCGGTGGTTACTGCCTCAAAGCACTGGCGCATGGCGGCCTGCGAGGTCATTTGCGCTACGTGCAGGCCCATGTGGGCTACTTCCAGCATGTCGCCGCTGCCCAGGCTGTACCAAGGGTCCATGGTGCAGTCTTGGCCAAAAGCCACTGTCATGCCGTGGGCCAGCAGCTCGGGCACGCGGGTCATGCCGCGCCGCTTGGGGTAGCTGTCGTGGCGGCCCTGCAGGGTGATGTTGATCAGCGGGTTGGCCACCACACCAAGCTGCGCCTCGGCCATCAAGGGCAGCAGTTTACTTACGTAGTAGTTGTCCATGCTGTGCATGCTGGTCAGGTGCGAGCCCACTACGCGGCCGTGCAGGCCCAGGCGCTGGGTCTCGTAGGCCAGTGTTTCTACGTGGCGCGATTGCGGGTCGTCAGACTCGTCACAGTGCATGTCTACCAGCAGGCCGCGCTGGGCCGCCAGCTCACACAGCAGCTTGACCGACTGCGTGCCTTGTTCGTAGCTGCGCTCAAAGTGCGGTATGCCGCCCACCACGTCTACCCCCATGTGCAAAGCGCGCACCAGGTTGTCCAGCGCACCGGGCGCGCGCAGTACGCCGTCTTGCGGGAAGGCCACCAGTTGCAGGTCAATGTACGGCGCTACCCGTTTTTTTACCTCTAGCAGGGCCTCAACGGCCAGCAGGCGCGGGTCGCACACATCCACATGGCTGCGAATGGCCAGCAGGCCTTTGCCTACCGCCCAGTCGCAGTACTGCAAGGCGCGTTCTACCAAGGCCTCTTGCGTGAGCAGCGGTTTAAGCTCGCCCCACAGGGCAATACCTTCTAGCAAAGTGCCGCTTTGGTTGGCCCGTGGTTGCCCGTAGGACAGCGTGGCATCCATGTGAAAGTGCGCATCGACAAAGGGCGGCGACAAGAGCTGGCCTTGGGCGTCTACGGTCTCGTGCGCTGGGGCTTGCAGGTGGGGCGTAACTTCGGTGATTTTGCCGTTGTGTACCGCAACCGACATGTTGGTTTGGCCATCGGGCAGGGTGGCGTTGGTGATCAGAAGGTCTAGCATGTGGACTTCTTTGTGTCGTGAATGGTTGGTTTGCTATGACGTGCTAAGTTAGTTTTCTAGGGGCGATAAAGCGGTTGCCGAAGCGGACAGACCTACTTAAAGAAGGGGCCTTCGCAACCATCCACACTACCTTTCCCCTTTAATATACGGCTTCATCAAAGCTTGAGGATACGCCGCTTTGCGCGCCACAACAACCAAGGCCACGATAGACAAAATGTACGGCAACATCAGGTAGCACTGGTAGGGCAGGGCCCAGGCCTCGGCGGCTGCGCCTGACTGCTGCAGCCGCAATTGCATCGCATCAAAAAACGCAAACAATAAAGCGCCCAGCAGCGCTTTGCCGGGCCGCCATGAGGCGAACACCACCAGCGCCACACATATCCAGCCGCGTCCGTTGACCATGTTAAAAAAGAAGGCGTTAAAGGCCGACAACGTTAAAAAACTGCCTGCCACGCCCATCAGCGCTGAGCCGCACACAACGGCGGCGGTACGGGTGCGCGCTACCGATATGCCTTGGCTTTGGGCCGCATGCGGGTTCTCGCCCACCATGCGCACGGCCAAACCGGCGGGGGTGCGCTGCAGCAGGTAGGCTATGGCGGGCACCAACAGCAGGGCCAGCAGAGTCAGCGGTGTTTGCGCGTTCAAAATCGGCACCGGCAGCCAGGCCATGTCTTGAAACGGCGTGATGGTGGGCGGCGTGGTGACCTTGGGAAAGCTCACGCGGTAGCTAAAGTAGCTTAGCGCAGTGGCCAGCATGGTGATGCCTAAACCTGCCACATGTTGGCTTAGCGCCAGGCCTACGGTGAGCAGTGCGTGCAGCGCGCCCAGCGCTGCGCCAGTGGCTGCTGCCGCTGCAACACCCAGCCACAGCGGCGCGCCTGCGTAGACCGCCAGCCAGCCGGTAAAAGCGCCTGCCACCATGATGCCCTCAATGCCCAGGTTAAGCACGCCTGCGCGCTCGCACAGCAGCACCCCCAGCGTGCCTAAAATCAGCGGCGTGGCAATGCGCAGCACGGCCCCCCAAAAGGCAGCGTTGCCCAGCATGTCCAGCAGTTCGGCCAGCATGCGGTTACCCCCGCCAGCGCACACGGTACTGCGTGAGCAGGCTGGCCACCAGCACTGACAGCAGGGCAGTGGCCACAATCACGTCGGCCAAATAGGTGGGCACGGCCATGGCGCGGCTCATGCTGTCGGCCCCTACCAGTACGCCCGCTATCAGCACGCTAGCGGCCAGCACGCCCAGGGGGTTGAGCGCGGCCAGCATGGCAACCACAATGCCGCTGTAGCCGTAGCCGGGCGACATGTCCAGGGTAACGTAGCTGGTGCGGCCGGCCACTTCTATGGCCCCGGCCAGCCCTGCCAGCGCGCCAGAGAGCATGGCCACCAGCACCACGGTGCGGGTAATGGGCACGCCCGCAAAGGCTGCGGCCTGCGGGTTGGCACCGGTGGCGCGAATGTCAAAGCCCAGCGTGGTGAATTTTAAAACCACCCACAGCAGCAGGCTTAACACCACGCCCCATAGCAGCCCCGTGTGCACACGGGTTTGGGCCATCAGTTTGCCCAGCTCTAGCTCGCTTTGCAGCGCTACCGACTGCGGCCAGCCCATGGCGCTGGCATCTTTCATGGGGCCGTCCAGCATGGCCCCTACCAGCAGCAGGACGATAAAGTTCAGCAGCAGTGTGGTGACTACTTCGTCTACCGCCAGCTTGGTTTTTAACAGCGCAGGGCCCAGCAGCAGCAGCGCGCCTGCCAAGCTGGCCGCCAGCATCATCAGCGGAAACAGCAGCACCAGGGGCAGCCCCAGCCCTTCGCCGCCGTGCATGCCGCCTACGGCAATGGCGGCCAGTGCGCCTGCGTACAGCTGGCCTTCAGCGCCAATGTTAAACAACCGGGCTTTGAAGGCCACCGCCGCCGACAGGCCGGTCAATATCAGCGGGGTAGCGCGGGTGAGCGTCTCGCTCCAGGCAAACACCGAGCCAAATCCGCCCTTTAGCAGCAGCCCAAAGGTAGCGGCCACCGGCGCGCCGGCCCACAGCACCAGCAGGGCGCTGGTGCACAGCGTAAACAGCAGCGCGCCCAGCGGCGCCAGCAGCATGGCAGCGGGCGACAGGCGGGTGCGCGGCTCAATGCGCATGCTGCACCTGGCTGGCATCAGCGCAATAAACGCTATATTTTATATAGCTGCTTGTGCAGCATTTACTTGGGCCATAGCATGTTTTTGTATTAAAAATCATGCTGCAGTACTTTCTGGGCTGTGGCTTGCTAGCTTGTCTTTTGCTCTGCTGTCACTGGCTGTTTGGTCTGCCGCAGCGCTGTGTGCACCGGCCATGGCCAAGCCCAGCGCGGCGCGGCTCCATGCGGCTGCGCTGCGGGCAGGGCTGCAGTGGCCAGCGTGCATCACGGCTATGCGGTCGCCCAGCGCCATCACCTCGTCCAGATCGTCAGAGATCAGCAGCACTGCAGCACCTGCATTGCGCGCAGCAATCAGCTGCTGGTGCACGTAGGCGACAGCGCCAATGTCCAGGCCCCAGGTGGGCTGGTGCGCGACGATCAGGCAGGGTGGTTGTGCAACGCTGGTGGGCGCATCTACACTAGCGCTGTCACTGGCACTGGCGCTCGGACTCGCAGTCGCAGTCGCACTGCCCACCGCAGACGGCGCAAGCAGTGCGCGGCCTAAAATTAGTTTTTGCATATTGCCCCCACTGAGCAGCGCGGTGCGCGACGCAAGGCCTGCGCCCCGCACGTCAAACTGCTGCACGATGCGCTGCGCATGCGCCCACGCGGCCTTGCGCCTGACCCAGCCCAGGCGTGAGAAAACACCACTGTGCAGCCGCTCTGACACTGCGTTTTCCCACACGGGCAGGTCGCCCACCACGCCCACGCTGCGCCGGTCTTCGGGAATGCGCGCTACGCCCAGCGCAGTCAGGCGCGCGGCAGCGTGGTGCGCTGGCCAGGCGGCGCCCTGCAGGTGCAGCGTGCCCGCGCTGTGGGCCAGTGTGCCGCACAGCAGCTCGGCCAGCGCACCCTGGCCGTTGCCCGACACACCGGCAATAGCCACAATCTCACCCGCATGCAGGGACAGGTTGATATTGCTAATACGGTTGCGCGGCGTGCGCTGGGCATCTACTGCGCGCAGCGCGCACACCACAGCGCTGCTGGCTGCCGTTTGGGTGCGCGGCGCAACCATGGGCAGTGCTGCTTGTCCTACCATCAGCTGGGCCAGTTGCTGCTGGGTAGAGCCCAGCGCAGGCACCGTGGCAACCAGCTTGCCCGCCCGCAACACCGCCACGCGCTGGCATACGCGCAGCACCTCGGCCAGTTTGTGGCTGATAAAAATCACGCTCAAACCCTGGGCCACCAGCTTGCCCAGGGTGTCAAACAGCGCCTCGCTTTCTTGCGGTGTCAGCACGGCGGTGGGTTCGTCCAAGATTAAAATTTGCGCGCCTCGGTACAGCGCCTTGGTAATTTCCACCCGCTGGCGTTCACCTACCGACAGGCTGGCCACGCGTGCATCAGGCTGCACAGCCAAGCCAAAGCGCGCTGCAACGTCTAGCAGCTTGGCCCGCCCCGCCGCTTTGCGCGAGAACGGCAACCACAGCGGCTCGCTGCCCAGCATGATGTTGTCCAGCACGCTTAAGTTGTCGGCCAAGGTAAAGTGCTGGTGCACCATGCCAATGCCCGCCGCAAGCGCCGCTTTAGGGTCGCCAGGGGGCAAGGCTTTGCCAAACACCTCGATGCTGCCAGTGTCGGCGGTGTAGTGGCCAAACAAAATGGAAACCAGGGTGGACTTGCCTGCACCGTTCTCGCCCAACAAACCCAGTACTTCGCCACGCTCTACCGACAGCGAAATCCCGTCGTTAGCCACCAGGCTGCCAAAGCGCTTGCTGATGTGTTGGAGCTTGAGCGCTGGGGGCACGTTTTTGGGTTCGAGTGGCTTTAATACGAGGTTCAATAAGGGGGTTTAATGCGAGGGTTTTAATACGGGGATTTTTTGAACGCAGAGGGCGCGAAGGTTTCGCAAAGGGCGCGAAAGAAGACAAAGAAAATACAAAAAATACCAGTAGTGTCCCAACGTTTTTCAGAGGAGAGAGAGCTGTTTAGGCTCCAAATTCCGATTGAAATTAGCTGGGGTCGCTGTAAGTAGTTGATTTATAG
>JAYWGO010000059.1:0-23090 GCA_043778205.1 Polaromonas sp.
GATCAACAGGTTTTTGGCCTTTTTAGCCAGCAGCGTTTGTGTGGCCATGACATGTTCGACCTCACTGGTGCCAATGCCGTGCGCCAGCGCGCCAAAAGCACCATGGGTCGAGGTGTGGGAGTCACCGCAGACCACAGTCATCCCGGGCAGCGTGGCGCCGTTTTCAGGACCCATCACGTGCACGATCCCCTGGCGTTTGGACAAAAACGGGAAGAAGGCCGCAGCGCCGAATTCCTTGATGTTGCGGTCCAGCGTGGTGATCTGTTCTTTGCTCACCAGGTCGGTGATGCCGTCATAGCCCAGTTCCCAGCCGGTGGTGGGGGTGTTGTGGTCTGCAGTGGCCACGATAGAGCTGGTGCGCCAGACTTTGCGGCCTGCTTGGCGCAGGCCTTCAAAGGCTTGCGGGCTGGTGACTTCGTGCACTAAATGGCGGTCAATGTACAGCACAGAGGTGCCGTCTTCTTCGGTATGGACGACGTGTTCGTCCCAAATTTTGTCGTAGAGCGTGCGTGGCATAGTTACTTTCGGTTCAGAAGCTGATTTTAAGGCTTCGGGGTAAATCTAGTCTGCGGAGTATGTGGCTGTCTAGCGTTGATTTACTGGCGCTGGCTCTAATGCACAGTTGGGTGTTTATCATTCGCCCTCATACTGGTGTACCAGAAATCGGTCGGCTGATAAACACCCAAGCGTGTGCGACCATCTCGCCTGAAACTACGCAACCCAGCCTCTTTAAAGCCAAACATCCTGCTCAACAGCAAACTAGCCTTCAAAGACCTGTTTTGATAACAAAATAGGCCTATGGCCCAAGGAAATGCTGCACAGGCAGCTATTAAATTAATAGTAGTCATGCTGTCCCAGTGGCTTTACACAAATGCGCCACCAGCAGCCGCGCGGGCACTGGCAGTGCGGCAAAATCTCGCGCTACCAGCACGGTGCTGCGCAGCGCCCAGGGGTCGGTTAAGGGCACCGCCACCAGGTCGCCCACGCCGCGCATCAGCGTGAAGGCAATGTCGGGCAGCACGCCTATGCCCAGGCCGTTGTCAATCATGCGGCACACGGCGTCCAGGCTGGTCACCTGGATGCGCAGCGCAATGGTTTTGCCCACGGCAGCGGCGGCGCGGTTTTGTGCCAAATAAATGGCGCTGTTGCTGTGCAGGCCCACGTGGTCAAAGTCCAGGCTGTCGGCAAAAGCCAGCTGCTTTTTGCGGGCCAGCGCGTGTTTGCGCGGCACCACCAGCACCAAGCGGTCTTGCCGGTAGGCTTTGCTTTGCAATTCACCCGTACCGGCTTGGGGGTTGCAAATACCCACATCGGCCGCGCCTTCGCTCACTGCGCGCACGATGTCGCCTGATAAATGCTCTTGCAGGTCAATTTTCAGCAGTGGGTGCAGCTTGGCAAAGGCACCAATGTCTTCGGGTAAAAATTGCACTATGGCCGAAATATTGGCGTGGATGCGCACATGGCCCTTCACGCCGTCGGCATACTCGGACAGCTCGCCCTGCATACGGTCTAGGCTGAGCAGCACGCTGCGTGCATGGTGTAAAAACGTCTCGCCAGCAGGGCTAACGTCTACCCCGCGTGCATGGCGGTAGAGCAGGGCGGTGCCCAGCGTGGCCTCTATGTCTGACAGCCGTTTGCTGACCGCCGACGGCGCCATAAATTCACGCTGCGCGGCCTTGCCAATGCTGCCCAGCTCGCACACGGCCACAAACAGCTGCAGCGAGGTCAGGTCAATACGCCGCGCAAAGGAGCGCTCGTTAGGGCGCTCGCTGCGCTGTGGCGCGAGGAGGCCTGTTTGCGGTGGCTGGCGGGGCGGCGTGGGCATGGCGGGTGGTGACAGGGCAGGTGACGAGGTAGTTGGGGCGTTAGTTGTGTGCTGGCTAATCGTGTTTAACGATGCTAAGCCGTATTTTCATGCATAAAAAACCCAGAACCATCGCGTTTGACGATGCCGCACTATCGTTTTTGCGGAGAGCCAAGCGCGGGGGAATCCGCTGTAATACAAATTACCGCTTTGTAAACACGCAGTGCCAACCTGCCTTTAGCCTCGCAGTAGCCTTCACCCTTGATTTTCTAAAGGATTCGCTGGATGACCACGCACCGCTTCTCGCCCCAACGCCGTACCCTTATTGCCAGCGGGGCCGCGCTGGTGGCCGCGCCTTGGGTAGGTGCGCAAAGCTTTCCTGACCGCCAGCTCACCATCGTGGTGCCTGCGCCCCCTGGCGGCACGGCCGACATATCGGCCCGCGCGCTGGTAGAGCCCTTGGGCAAGGCACTGGGCCAGCCCATCGTGATTGACAACAAAGGCGGCGGCAATGGCGCAGTAGGTGCGCAAGCTGTGTTGAATGCCAAGCCCGACGGTCACACCCTGCTGATGGCCTACAGTGGCTTTCACTGCATGAGCCCACACTTGGTGAAGCTGCCATACGACCCATTGAAAGACCTGCAGGCTATTTGCAACGTGTACTCTGCCCCGCAGGTGATGGTGGTGCGCAGCTCGCTAGAGAATATTAAAACCGCGCAAGATTTGATCGCCTACGCCAAGGCCAACCCTGGCAAGCTTAACTACGGCAGCTCGGGCAACGGCAGCGTGCAGCATATTGCCACGGAGCTGTTCAAACAGCTGACCGGCACCTTCATGACCCACATTCCCTACCGGGGCAGTGGCCCCACCATCGCAGACCTGCTTGCCGGGCAGATTGACCTGACAGTGACCACCGCGCCCTCGCTCATGCCGCACATCACCAGCGGCAAGTTTCGCCCCCTGCTGGTGGCCGGGCCGCGCCGGTTAAGCTCGCTGCCCAATGTGCCCACCGGCGCAGAGATAGGGCTCAAGGGCTACGAGGTAGACGCCTGGTTTGGCCTGTACACCCACGCGCAGTCGCCCAAAGCAGCGGTTGAGCGCATAGCCCAAGAGGTGCAAAAGATCATGGCGGTGGCGGCTTTTAAAGAACGCGCTGCGTCTTTAGGTGCCGAGGCCAATTACCTGGACCCTGCCAAAATGACAGCCTACGCACAGGCCGAGTACACCAAATGGGGCAGCGTGATTAAAACCGCTGGCATCAAGGCGGATTAGCTGTTTTATGCCTTTTGGGGCCATTTTTGTGCCCCTAATGTGGTTATGGCCCAAGGAAATGCTGCATAAGCAGCTATTATTAATATAGCAACTACACTTCCAGCAAAGCCGCCATCTCCGCATCGGTAAAGCCTGCCATGCGCCGCGCCGCCTCGTTAAACGGGGGTTTGGCGCGCGGCGCTTGGTACTGCACCAAGAGCTGCTTAAAGTGCGCTACGGGTTCCAGCCCATCGCGCGCGCACAGCCAGCGGTACCACTGGTTGCCTATGGCTACGTGGCCTACTTCGTCGTGCAAGATGGTGTCCAAAATAGCCACCGTGTTCATTGCATCGCGGCTTCCCACCTTGCGCAGCTTGGCCTGCATGGGCGGCGTAGCGTCTAGCCCACGGGCCTCTAGCGTGCGCGGTACCAGGGCCATGCGGGCGGTGATGTTGCCCGCTGTTTTTTCTGCCATGTCCCACAAGCCGGTGTGCGCCGGGTAATGGCCATAGTGGTAGCCCATGCTGTGCAACTGTTTTGAGAGCAGCGAGAAATGCAGCGCCTCTTCAGCCGCTATGCGTGCCCAGTCAGTGTAGTAGGCCTGCGGCATATCGGCGTACCGCCACACAGCGTCCAGCGCCAAATTCACCGCGTTAAATTCAATATGGCATACCGCGTGCACCAGTGCTGCCAACCCGTCGGTGGTGTAGGGCGAGCGCTTGGGCACGTTCAGGTGCTGCACCAGCAGCGGCTGCGGTGGGCAGCCGGGCAGTGCGCGCCTGCCGTGGGTGAGGTGGTTGCCGTGCGTGACGTGCGCGCCATTTGGGTACAAGTCATCAGGCAGGGCAGCATGCGCTACAGATAGCGTAGCTGCTTGTGCATGTATTTGTTGGGCTAAAGCCACTTTCTGTACTGCATCAGGGCAGAGCCAAGCAGCCAAGGCCAAAGAACGAATTTCCATACTTCGATGATAATTGAGGAATCGCCCAGCGTGCAATGCCGCTGCCCGCGCAGCACCCTAAACCCCTATTTTGAGACTTGAACCATGGCCCTGTATGAACTTGACGGCGTGCAACCCACCCTAGGCCACGGCGCGTGGGTGGCAGACAGCGCCGATGTGATGGGCAACGTAAGCCTGCTGGCCCACGCCAGCGTATGGTTTGGCGCCGTGCTGCGGGGCGACAACGAGCCCATCCATGTGGGCATTAACTCCAATATCCAAGACATGAGCATGCTGCACTCTGACCTGGGCTGCCCGCTCACCGTGGGCGACAACGTCACCGTGGGCCACCAAGTTACCCTGCACGGCTGCACCATTGGCGACGGCTCGCTGATCGGCATGGGTGCGGTGGTTTTGAACAAAGCCAAAATAGGCCGCAACTGCATCGTCGGCGCAGGCAGTGTGGTAACCGAGGGCAAAGAGTTTCCCGATAATTCGCTCATCATAGGTTCGCCCGCTAAACTGGTGCGCACGCTGGACGAAGCGACCGTTGCCAAGCTCCAGTCCAGCGCGGCCCTGTATGTGGCCAACGCCCAGCGTTTTGCCAAAGGCCTTAAGCGTATTGCTTGAAAATGCTGCCTTGTAAGTTGTTGACCGTTGATTGTTGATTTCAAGTTGTACCGCCATGTCTGAACTGCATAAATTTATCTTTGATGGCCTGCCCGTGCGCGGCTCTGTGGTGCGCCTCACCGGTGCCTGGCAAGAGGTGCTGGCGCGCCGCGCGGCCAATTCCAACACCGGTGCCTACCCGCTGCGCGTAAGCCAGATGCTGGGCGAAATGCTGGCCGCTGGGGTGCTGATGCAAAGTAATATTAAATTTAACGGCGCGCTGGTGCTGCAGATCATGGGCGACGGACCGGTGAAGGTGGCGGTGGCTGAAATACAGTCGGACTTGTCACTGCGCGCTACCGCCACCGTGTTGGGCGAAGTGGCAGCCCACAGCAGCTTAAGCGCCATGGTTAACGTGGGCAACAAAGGCCGCTGCGCCATCACGCTCGACCCCAAAGACAAATTCCCCGGCCAGCAGCCCTACCAAGGCGTGGTGCCACTGCACGGCGACCACAACGAAAAGCTGGAAAGCCTAGGCGCTGTGCTAGAGCACTACATGCTGCAGTCTGAACAGCTAGACACCAAGCTCATTCTGGCGGCCGATGGCAACGTAGCCGCCGGGCTGCTGATCCAACGCCTGCCAGTGCAGGGCGAAAAGAATTTGAGCAGCAAATCAAATGAAGACGACATTGGTATTAACGAAGCGTTCAACCGCATTGCCCTGTTTGCTGCCAGCGTCAAGCCGCAAGAGCTGTTAAGCCTGGATGTAGACACCCTGCTGCACCGCCTGTTTTGGGAAGAAAAAGTACTGGGCTTTGCGCCTCAAGAACCCCGCTTTGCCTGCACCTGCAGCCGTGAGCGGGTGGCCAGCATGCTGCACAGCTTAGGCAGCACCGAGGTGGACTCAATTTTGGCCGAGCAAGGCAAGGTAGAAGTAGGCTGCGACTTTTGCGGCGTGCAATACCGGTTTGACGCAGTAGACGCCGCCGCTATTTTTACCCAAGCGCTAGACCAGCCGCCGGGGCCAAGCACCGTTCAATAAGCGGGCATTGGTAGTTTTAAGCATTTAAGACTGGGTGGGTTCGGTGGCTCAGTAGGTGCAACATGCTATTGCCAGCACAAAACTGCGTTTTCCCTCTTCTCAATACAAACCAAGACTTGCATTGCAAATGTCAAGTTTGTGCCCGTCTGTCAGCGGTGTTCTGCGTTAAACACGCTCCTAGGCCAAGTCTATGGTTTCGGGCGATTTGGTTTTAATCTGCTGGTAAAGCAGCCTGTCTTTTTGGCCTCCCGCCCAATTTACCGTTGGCGCGGGACGACTGCGCTTTGGCATCGCTGGTGGTGCGGCCACCGGCTGCGCCTATTTCGGCCATCCACTGTTTGGTGCCCAGCACGCCTTTGACCAGGCTGGGTACGTACAGGTCTGCGTCCAGCTTGGGCCAGTGCAGGCCTAGGCCTGCGGCTTGAATTTGGATGGTACGCAGGTCGTTCACTTTGGCACCGGCCAAACCCTCGGCTTGCGCTACCGGAAACTCGAATGCGCAGCCGTTGTTCAGCTCCACGTGAATGCGCCCAGCCTCATAGCGGGCGGCGGTGGCCAGAGGGCCACGGGCTAGCAGGCGCTGGCCTTGCTCGGTAGCTTTGGCAAAGCTGGCTTGGCCAATCAAAATTGCATTCTGTTTAGGTTTAGCTGTGGCCATGGATTCGTCCCCATTCGTTGCAAAGATGCGCTACGTTGGCTTGCAGATAATCGGCTATCAACTGAAGCTGGCGCAGGCTAAAACCGATGGTGCTCATCAGTTGCACTTGCCCCAAATCGCACAGCAGCTCAAACCTTGCATGCTCTTGTATTCCGATCACATGAGCATGCGGCGGGCGATGGTCGTTTGTGAAAATCACCACGCGCCAGCCTTTGAAGGCAGGTAGAACATTGGGCATGTTAGATTATAACCTATACACGCTTAGGTTAGTGCCTATTTGCGTTATTCAAAGGCTGTTGTTTAACATGCTGTGTGAACAGCTGGTGCTCACAGTCAGGGTCAGAGCATTTATCGCACAGCCAAGCCCATTTTTTTACAGGTTTTATGGCTCTAGCCCAAGGAAATGCTGCACAAGTAGCTATGCTATCTATAGCGTTTTTCAACCGCATGGGCCCCTGCCCATAGACTACTTGGTAGGCTATGCCAGCACTGGTCAAAGCGCTGCGCAGCCGCTGGTCTAGTGGGGCGCGTGTATGCGCACCGTCGCGCTGCAGCCCGTCAGCTTGCCAGGCCAGGTCCAGGCCCATCAACAGGTTCAAGCTGGCTGCACGCTGCTGGGTTAGCGCGCTGGCAAGCAGCGCGCTGTCGGCAAACAGCATTTCGCTGTACACAGCGGTTACCAGCGCGGTGGTGTCGGCCACCACCATCGCGTGCTGGGCTGTAGCCGCTGCAATACGCGCTTGCTGGGTGTGGGCGATGTGCTGCTGCTCATGCGGCAAAGGGGTGCGTTGGTGCACATCGCACCATTCGCGCAGGTATTCGCTCACTGCCACAGCATCTGCGCCTTGGCTGCACAGGTGGGCCACCAAGCCGCGTGCCAAGGTGGACTTGCCGGTGCATTCGGCCCCTAGCAAGGTAATGAGGATGCCCACGCTTATTTGGTGAATTGCACCAAAATTTCATTAGGCTTGACCATGCCCAACTCAAAGCGTGCTTTTTCTTCCACCATTTCCAGGCCTTCTTTCAGGTCGCGCACCTCGGCCAAGAGCTGGTCGTTGGCCAGCTGCGCCTGTGCGTTTTTAAGGCCTAAAGTGCGCAGCTGCTCTTGCAGGGTGCCTACATGGCCCAGGCTGCCCCGTCCCAGCCACAGCTGGGCATGCAGGGCCACCAAGAGCGCAATCAAAATCACAGGTATGTAGCGTGATGACATATGTGCAGACATGGCTCAGCCCAGCGTGCAGGTTCAGCGAATGCTGTAGAAAGCCTTGCGGCCAGGGTAGGTGGCCACTTCGCCCAGGTCTTCTTCAATGCGCAGCAGCTGGTTGTATTTGGCCATCCGGTCAGAGCGGCTGAGTGACCCGGTTTTGATCTGGCCGGCGTTGGTGCCCACGGCAATATCGGCAATCGTGCTGTCCTCGGTCTCGCCGCTGCGGTGGCTGATGACGGCGGTGTAGCCCGCGCGCTTGGCCATCTCAATGGCGGCAAAGGTCTCGGTCAGTGTGCCAATTTGGTTGATTTTGATGAGAATTGAGTTGGCAATTTTCTTGTCAATACCTTCTTGCAAAATTTTGGTGTTGGTCACAAACAGATCATCACCCACCAACTGCACTTTGTGATTTAAACGGTCGGTCAAAATCTTCCAGCCGTCCCAGTCGCCCTCGTGCATGCCGTCTTCGATGCTGATGATGGGGTATTTGTCGACCCACGCGGCCAGCATGTCGGTCCACTGCGCGCTGGTCAGTTCCAAGCCCTCGGCTTGCAGATGGTATTTTCCGTCTTTGTAAAACTCAGACGCGGCGCAGTCCAGGCCCAAGGCAATTTGCTCGCCTGCGGTGTAGCCTGCGGCTTCAATAGCAGCCAAAATCATCTGAATCGCTGCCTCGTGGTTTTCTACCGTCGGTGCAAAGCCGCCTTCATCGCCCACGGCAATGCTCATGCCTTTGTCGTGGATGATTTTTTTCAGGGCATGGAACACCTCTGCACCCCAGCGCACGGCTTCGCGAAAACTGGGCGCGCCCACGGGGATGATCATCAGCTCTTGCAAGTCCAGGTTGTTGTTGGCATGTGCGCCGCCGTTGATCACGTTCATCATTGGCACCGGCATTTGCATGCCGCCCATACCGCCAAAGTAGCGGTACAGTGGCAAGCCTGCTTCTTCAGCGGCGGCTTTGGCCACCGCCATGCTCACAGCCAGCATGGCGTTAGCACCCAGGCGGCTCTTGTTCTCGGTGCCGTCCAAGTCAATCAGTGTTTTGTCCAAGAAAGCTTGCTCAGAAGCGTCCAGGCCCAGCACTGCCTCGGCAATTTCGGTGTTGATATAGCCCACCGCTTTAAGCACGCCTTTGCCCAGGTAGCGGCTTTTGTCGCCGTCTCGCAGCTCAATGGCTTCGCGCGAACCGGTGGACGCGCCCGAAGGCACGGCCGCACGGCCCATCACGCCAGACTCCAAGAGCACATCACACTCCACCGTGGGGTTGCCCCGGCTGTCCAAAATTTCACGACCTACGATATCGACAATAGCACTCATGGTGTTTTCCTTCCTGGTTAAATAAATAGTTGTTTGCGGCGCAATATTCTCAGCGCGGCAAAGATGCACGCGACACTTTTAAAGCTTTGTCGCGTAGCCACATTTTTTCGATACTGCGGATTTTTTCTTCCCAAGTTTTTTGCGCAGCATGTACACGCCATGCGGCCTTGGCTGCAGCAATATGGCGTTCCATAAAAACCAGGTCAAGTACGTCTGCAGTGTGGGCAGTGTGCAAAAGAGCGGGTGGCTTAGAGATAGCGGCGTACATAGGTGCTCCAGCGATCTTGCAATTGGTAGGTTTCTACCAGTGTTTTAAGGGCGGTGCTTTCAACACAACCGGCTTCTATCAAGCTGTAAATACGTTGGTAGTCTTTAACGCGGCCCGTTTGTAAGGCAATAGCGCATAAATAATGGGCATCAACCACCGGAACTGCCAAATCTTCAAATGGCCGATCGACAGCCGCCAAGACAGCTGCCTCTACCAAAGGGGTATAGGCCGGGAGTATTTGTACAGGCCAACCCGACAGCACTATGTGCTCGTTTTGGACGATGCCGCCTAGCTGTTTAAGCCGATCATACAGAGGCGTAAGTACCAACAGACCCGATGCGCTGGGTTTGAAAAATGCAAAAATATCTAAATCTTCAGTGGCCACCGCTTCGATAAAAAAGCTGGCCGCCACAGCACCACCCACAGCAAACTGCGCCAGCGTGCCTTGGTCACGCAGCAGGAGCAAAGTTTGCAGTGTTTCGCGCATAAACTGGTTTTTACCTTGAAAATTCGATCATTCACACACCCTCAACCGCAATCATGCGCATGACCGCTGCACCCAGCCGCGCATTGCGGGCGGCGGTGTATTCGATAGATGCGTTGTACTGTTGGGCCGCCTCCATGCTGGGGAACTTTAAGACCACCACACGGGTGGGCACCCAGTCGCCTTCCAGCACCTCTACTTTGCCGCCGCGTACGCACAGCTGTGCACCGTGCACTTGCATGGCTATTGTCGAGAGTTTTTTGTACTCTTCGTATTGTTCTGGGTTCGTAACTGTCACGTGGGCAATGATGTAGGCAGATGGCATGGTGTTTAAGGCTAAAAATTATTAAGCGAAAAAGTTGTTTTCTAGGTAACCGTATTTTTTGGTCACAGTATCTAGCTCAACCAAAGTTTCTAGCAAAGCTCTCATATGGCGCAGCGGCACGGCGTTAGGCCCGTCTGACCATGCCTCGGCTGGGTTGGGGTGGGTTTCCATAAACAGGCCTGCAACACCTGCAGCTATGCCTGCGCGGGCCAGCACGGGCACCATCTCGCGTGCACCGCCGCTGCTGGTGCCCTGGCCGCCAGGCTTTTGCACTGAATGGGTTACGTCAAACACCACGGGCGCGCCACTACTGCGCATCTCGGCCAGGCTGGTCATGTCAGCTACCAGGTTGTTGTAGCCAAAGCTAACGCCGCGCTCGCAAGCCAAGAAGTTGTCTTGGTTCAAGCCTTTTTCAGCAGCTGCAGCGCGTGCTTTTTCAATCACGTTCTTCATGTCCCAAGGGGCGAGGAATTGGCCTTTTTTGATGTTCACGGGCTTGCCCGCTTGGGCCACAGCGCGGATGAAATCAGTTTGCCGACACAGGAATGCGGGGGTTTGCAGCACGTCTACAACACTGGCCACCTCGGCAATCTGATCTACCTCATGCACATCGGTCAGTATGGGCAGTTGGAGTTGTTTGCGCACTTCGTCCAATATTTTCAAGCCTGCCTCCATACCCACACCACGTTTGGTATTGCCAGACGAACGGTTGGCTTTGTCAAACGAGCCTTTGTAAATAAGCGGGATGCCAAGCTTGGAGGTGATTTCTTTCAACTGCCCGGCCACATCCAAAGACATGCCCAGCCCTTCTATCGAGCACGTACCTGCGATGAGGAAAAAGCGCTTGTCCAGGCCAACATCAAAGTTGCACAGTTTCATACGGCGGCCTCTGCGCTGCTGGCAGCTGGGTTAATTTGGCCCGCAGCTTGGTGGGCTAGTGCGGCTTTGATGTAGGCGTTAAACAACGGGTGCCCGTCCCATGGGGTGCTTTTAAATTCAGGGTGGAACTGTACGCCCATATACCAAGGGTGCACGCTGTGCGGCAGCTCAACAATCTCAGTGAGCTGTTCGCGCTGGGTGAGGGCGGAGATGACCAAGCCTGCTTTGCGTAGCGTATCTAAATAGTTAACATTGGCCTCATAACGGTGGCGGTGGCGCTCGGTTACGACGTCGCCATAAATGCTGTGGGCCAGGGTGCCGGCGGTGACATCAGAGCTTTGCGCACCCAAGCGCATGGTGCCGCCCAGGTTGGAGTTGGCATCGCGCGTTTTAATGCTGCCGTCGGCGTCTTTCCATTCGTTGATCAGCGCAATCACCGGTTGGGCGCAGGTGGGCGCAAACTCGGTGCTGTTGGCATCAGCCAGGCCGGCCATGTTGCGGGCATATTCAATGGTGGCCACCTGCATGCCCAGGCAAATGCCAAGGTAGGGTACTTTGTTTTCGCGGGCAAATTTAGCGGTGGTAATTTTGCCTTCTACCCCGCGCACACCGAAGCCGCCTGGCACCAAGACAGCATCAAATTTGGCCAGTTTGCCTACGCTGGCCGCGTCGATGGTTTCGCTGTCGATGTATTCGATATTGACTTTGGCATGGTTTTGCAAACCCGCATGGCGCAAAGCTTCGTTGAGCGATTTGTAGCTGTCTGATAAATCAACGTATTTGCCCACCATGGCAATGGTGACTTCAGTTTGCGGGTTTTCTACCGCATGCACCAGGTTGTCCCAGCGTTGCAGGTTGGCCGCGTGGGTGGTCAAGCGCAGTTTGTCGCAGATTAAATCGTCCAAGCCCTGTTCGTGCAGCATGCGGGGTACTTTGTAGATGGTGTCTACATCCCACATGCTGATCACGCCTTCGGGCTGTACGTTGGTAAACAGCGATATTTTCTCGGCCTCGTCCGCCGGAATGGCGCGGTCAGCACGGCACAGCAGCGCGTCGGGCTGAATGCCGATCTCGCGCAGTTTTTGCACGGTGTGCTGGGTAGGCTTGGTTTTAAGCTCGCCTGCGGCTTTGATAAAGGGCACATAGGTCAGGTGCACAAAAGCGGTGTTGCCGGCACCGCCGCGCAGGCTCATTTGGCGCACCGCTTCTAAAAACGGCAGCGACTCGATATCGCCCACGGTACCGCCGATTTCCACAATGGCGACATCGACACCCACAGCGCCGCGTTTAACGTACTCTTGTATCTCGTTGGTAATGTGCGGAATGACCTGCACGGTTTTACCTAAATAGTCACCACGGCGTTCTTTGTCCAGCACCGACTGGTAAATTTGCCCGGTGGTGAAGTTGTTCGACTTCTTCATGCGGGTATTGATAAACCGCTCGTAGTGGCCTAAGTCCAGGTCAGTCTCGGCCCCGTCATCGGTGACAAACACCTCGCCGTGCTGCAGCGGCGACATAGTGCCGGGGTCTACGTTGATGTAGGGGTCAAGTTTGATGAGGGTGACGGTGAGGCCGCGCGACTCAAGGATGGCGGCAAGCGATGCAGAAGCGATGCCCTTGCCCAAGGAACTGACAACACCGCCGGTGACGAAAACAAATTTGGTCATATCTGTAGCCCAGAGTTTTTATTTCTAGGTCAGTGGAAATTACGATTATAGAAGAGGCTGGGGTGGGCGCGGGCCTTGTGGCTTCGGTAAGTGTAATTTTAGGGCTGCCGTTGGGGTCTTTTCAGCCCAAAGTGTCTGCTGCATTGGTGGGCAGTAGCTTGCGCAGCCGTGCAGGGAGCGTGCCAGCATCGTATTCGCGGCCTGGCGCAATGGTTTGCAGCTGCAGGGCGGGCCCTTCTTCGGCTAAGTAGTCGTAACCTATGCTTTGAAATTGGTGGTCGGGGTCAAGGGCGTTGTAAAAATCTCGCCTTTGGGCGCGGTCTTGTGCCAAAACGCTTTTAAAGTGGTACAGGTTTTGGCCCGCGTTGAGCATGTGTGCGTAGCGGCGAATATGGTCTGGGTACCACTGCCCGTGCAGGTCTTGGTCAAGGGTGTATTCAATGTGATCGGGCACGCTGAAAAATCGCGCCCGCATTTTGTCGCCCCAAACGCCGTCTGTGCGGTACTGGTGGGGGGTGCTCCACATTTCTCTGAGGGCAATAGAAATACAAGCCGGCTCGTCGGCTGCAAAAGCCCCTGCAATGGAGCGCAGTTTTTGCAAAAAAGCAGTTTCGTAGCGCTCGTCTGCATCACAGCAGATTACCCAGTCAAAGCCGTGTGCACGAGCGCATTGCAAAAGTCTTTTTTTGTTGTCACGCTCGTTCCAGGTGTGCGGCTGCTGTGGTGGATTCACAAGGCATTGCGCCATTTTTGGTTCGCTGTGCAACAGCGCCAGGGTTGCATCGGTAGAGCCATCGTCCAGTGCAATAAAACCATCGATGTAGTTACGCAGGTGCGCCAAACACCCTGGCAGGTACTCGGCTTCGTTGTGCAACTGCATAACGCAGGCTATTTTGGCCGGTGTACTGCGCCCTGCAGAGCGCTTGGCCCCGTAATTAGGGGTTATAGCGGGCGCAATGCCGCTGGGCATGCAAACAGGGCAAGGGGCAGTGAGTGCAGCAGGGGCAGTGTGGTAGACCATGCGACCACAGTGATGGCAGCACAGACGCGAACGGGTGCTTAGCAGTGGCCCTGTGAGAGGGGCTTGGTGTGCTAGGGCTGTTGCCGAAGAAGTACTGCTAAGGCTCGGTGCGCAATCTAGTGCCACCCTGCTGAAGTCTGTTCCCCAAGCTACAGCTGCGTTGGCTTGCGCGCTAGCTGGGGAGCATTTTATTTTGTCGTCTGCTGCGTTGTACTGCTCTAGGCCGGTGCGCGGCTCAAACGAGAGGTGTGCCAGCCGTATGCTGGGGCAGGCCAGCAGCGGATAACCTGCCATTTCCAGCCGCACGCGCAGGTTGTCATCGTCTGCGCCCCAGTTTTCAAATGTTTCGTCGTAGCCGCCAATAGTTTTAAAAGCTTGGCGCGGCCCACACACCGAGCCGTAGAAACTGCGAAGCTGCAAGCGCTGCGGGCTTGTGTCGTAAAAATGCTGCTCTAGTGTGCGCCCATCGTCCAAATCTGCAAAGCGAACAAAAGCCACCCGGCCCAGCGCAATGCTGGCAGGGTGCTGCTGCACTACTTGCAAAAATTGCCCTATAACATCGCCCACAAAAGCAGACTCTGGAGAGCAAACTACAACGTGCTGGCCTGCGGCATGTTTAAGCCCTACATTGATGGCTTTGCACGGTGGCCGCCAGGCATGCGGTGTATCGTTTACTAGCACTTTCCAGTTAATCTGGGGGTACGCTGGCAAAAGCGCTAGCAGTGCGGTTTCGCTGGAGTTTTCATCCAGCACCAGCAGCACTTGCACACCTGGCTGCGCAAAACAGGGCGCGTTCAGGGGCAGTACGCGCCTGAACTCATCGAGTTTTTTGTAAAACGGCAGAATGATGCTTAAGCGGGTGGTTTGCATGGGGTGCTAACTATCTGGGCGCGGGGTCTACCGCCACAGAAGTTTACTGCTACATTCCCACCTATGAACGCTAAGACTGATCTATTAGGCAAACACATCGTACTGGGCTTAACCGGTGGCATCGCGGCCTACAAGGCTGCAGAGCTGTGCCGCGCGCTGATAAAAGAGGGGGCTACCGTGCAGGTGGTGATGACTTTGGCTGCTGAGCAGTTCATCACGCCAGTGACTATGCAGGCGTTAAGTGGGCGCAGTGTGTACACCAGCCAGTGGGATGCACGTGAGCCTAACAATATGCCGCACATTAACTTAAGCCGGGAGGCCGATGCCATAGTGATTGCGCCAGCCAGTGCCGACTTTATGGCCAAGCTGTTGCATGGACGGGCGGACGATTTGCTCAGCCTGATGTGCCTTGCACGGCCGCGTGAGGACAGTGCGCAAAATAACCTACCAGGCGATGCCAAACCCGTGCCCTTGCTGATCGCTCCCGCCATGAACCGCGAAATGTGGTCGCACCCCGCCACCCAGCGCAATATGGCGCAACTGGCCGTTGACGGCGCGCACCTGCTGGGCGTTGGCAGCGGCGACCAGGCCTGCGGCGAGACGGGCGATGGGCGCATGCTGGAGCCTGCAGAGTTGCTAGAAGACATCATTGCGTTTTTTCAGCCCAAGGCGCTGGCTGGACAGCATGTGCTGATCACGGCGGGGCCCACGTTTGAGGCGATTGACCCGGTGCGCGGCATTACCAATCTAAGCAGCGGCAAAATGGGCTTTGCGATCGCACGTGCGGCCCGCGAGGCGGGTGCGCAGGTCACGCTTATTGCCGGGCCGGTCGGTTTGGCTACGCCACGCGGTGTCGTCCGCGTAGACGTAAAATCTGCAGAAAATATGCTGCAAGCCGTTGTAAATGTTGCACAGGCAGCTAGCATATTTGTAGCTTGTGCGGCGGTAGCAGATTGGCGACCGGCCACTACGGCAGACCAGAAAATTAAAAAAGATGGCACAGGCCAAGCTCCTACGCTGGCGTTTGTAGAAAACACCGACATTCTGGCCACCGTAGCTGCCAGCCAGCGTGCCCAAAGCGGCGCATTGTTTTGCGTAGGTTTTGCGGCTGAGAGTGAAAATTTGGCCGAACATGCCAAAGCCAAGCGCGTGCGCAAAGGCGTGCCGCTGCTGGTGGGTAACATCGGCCCGGCCACCTTTGGCCAAGATCACAACGCGCTTTTGCTGGTAGACGCACACGGCGTGCAAGAAATAGCCCGCGCCTCTAAGCTGGTACTGGCCCGGCAACTGGTGCTAGAGATTGCGCGCCGCCAAAAAATGGCATGGAAATAGCATGAAAGACATGGCCCTCATTAAGCTTGCCAATCTGTGAGGCGGGCCTGTGGTGGCGTAAAATACAGCCAAATAGGGCTATAACCCAAGGAAATGCTGCACGGGCAGCTATCATAATAATAGTATTGATGCAATTGCTGTAAAAACACAGCCAACTACTTCCATGAAAATTGACGTTAAAGTTCTTGACCCTCGCCTCGTTGATAACCTGCCCAGCTATGCTACACCCGGCAGTGCAGGCTTAGACCTGCGCGCCTGCCTGCTAGAACCTCTCACACTGCAGCCCAATGCATGGCAACTGGTGCCTACCGGCATGGCAATTTTCTTAAACGATCCAAATTTTGCCGCTTTAATACTGCCGCGTTCGGGCATGGGGCATAAGCATGGCATTGTGCTGGGCAACTTGGTGGGCTTGATCGACAGCGACTACCAAGGCCAGCTGATGGTGAGCGCGTGGAACCGTTCGCCTGTGGCTTTTACCATCGCGCCGATGGAACGTATTGCGCAATTGGTTATCGTGCCGGTGGTGCAGGCGCAGTTCAGTATCGTCAGCGACTTTGTAGCCACCCAGCGCGGCGAAGGCGGCTACGGGTCTACCGGCAAGACCTAATTTAGATGTGGGTCATGCGCCACCCAACCGACTGCTAGCTAGCGTGCGCCACGAAGGTATTTTTTGTCTTCGGGGCCGATAGGTACAGCCAGTTTACTTGCACCCGGTATCGATGCAAGCCCTTCGTCTGCAGACTTGTGTATATTGCTGGATTGGTAGGTAATTTGAAAATTTGGTCGCGACAGACCCAAGCGGCTCAAAAAACTGCTGTTTTGACCGGATTTAACAGGGCTATTTATTCGCGGCGACAGTGCGGGCTCTCGTTCTGCTGGGGGTTCAGTTTGCGCTCCGCTGGCTTGTGCAGCTGGGTTGTAATTGGGATCCCACGCCGCAGCGGCTGATACTGTGCCTGCTGGGCTCAGTGCGTAATTAGCAGGTGCAGCCTGTGGAGGTATGGCTTTCCACGCTCCATCGTCGATAGACAGTTTGGCAAACTGAGCAGCTAACTCGTCAATGCGCGGCTGACGCATATCTTTTAAGCCAGCTAACAGCTCCCTCGCATACGTCTCATCGGCCAGCATGCGGGCCAGGTCCACGTCGATGTGGTGGTCGCGTTTGAGCTCGCGCACCATGCGGCTGCCCGCCATCATGCGCATTTGAGGGTTGGTTTGCGACACGGCTTTAACCCACGTGTTCGCCGTGCTGGCTCAGATCGAGGCCAGCCTCCTCGTCATCTTCAGACACGCGGGCATCAAAAATAGCATTGAGCAAGCGCATCAAAATGGAACTGACGACAAAACTGTAGACCAGAACCGCCGCAACCCCTGTTAATTCAGCCGTGAATGATGGCGCGCGGCCCAAGAAAGCGCTTTGGGCAAACAGGCCTGTAAGTAAGCTGCCCAAGATGCCCACCACACCGTGAATTGCAAACACATCCAATGAGTCGTCGGCCCCTATCCAGCGTTTCATGACCGTAACGCCGAAATAGGATGCCAAGGCGCCTGCTGCGCCAAAGCCAATTGCAATCACGGGCGTAACGTAGCCCGCCGCAGGGGTAATGGCGACCAATCCTGCTACCGCGCCCGTAGCCAAGCCCACCAAGCTGGTTTTGCCGCGCAAGACCCATTCCACAAACACATAAACTACCGCAGACGCAGCAGCCGCCACTTGGGTGTTGACCATGGCCAGACCGGCGATAGTATTTGCAGCCATGGCCGAACCCCCATTAAAACCAAACCAGCCCACCCATAGCAGGCCGGTACCAATCAACATATAGGCCAGGTTGCCAGGAATCATGGGTTCGGTGCCGTAGCCACGTCGCGGCCCTACCGCCATAGCGCACGCCAGTGCCGCAGCGCCAGCGTTAATGTGCACAACGGTACCGCCGGCAAAATCGGCCATGCCCAGCATGTTTAACCAACCCGTAGGTGACCACACCCAGTACGCAACGGGTGCATACACCAGCAACGTCCACAGCCCAATAAAAAGCGCGGTCACGCCAAACTTGACCCGTTCAGCAAAACTGCCCACAATCAAAGCTGCTGTAATGATTGCAAAAGCCGCTTGGTACAGCGAAAAAACCAGCTCAGGAACTGTGCTGGCCAAGGCATGCACCGCCACCTTTTTACTCGGGTCTAAAGCCAAGTCGCCCAAAAACCAAGAGGTCAAAGCCATCGAACCCATCCACGCGTTGCCTTGGGCAAACGCCAGAGGGTAGCCCACTGCAAACCATACCAGCGTGGCCATAGCGGCGGCAATAAAAACGTGCGTCATCATGGACAAAATATTTTTCTTGCGCACCAGCCCTGCGTAAAAAAACGCTATTCCTGGGAGCGTCATCATAAGTACCAAGGCCGTGGCGGCCAGCATCCAAGCCGTGTCGCCCGTATTGATTTGCTCTGCTTTTGTGTAGCGACTTCTTTTGCTGCCAGTTGGGGCTGCTGAAACCTCGGCTGTTGCAGGCGCAAGTGTTGCAGTCCCGACTGATTGGGCTTGTGCAATGGTGCTGTCGGTAGGATTTGTTTGCGCTTTAGCTGTCAAAAGCGCTGGACCCACCGCAATGCAAATTACGATGGCCATACAACGCAAAAAAATGGAAGTTTTAGATTTTGTCATCATTCAGTTAATTTGTTATTTAAAATAATAGTAAATGATTATTTTGTAAAAGTATTAATATTTTTTACATAGTTTTACATCTGTGGTAATACTACGTCAATTTCAAGCTGCAAAAGTACTGTTTGAGCCCGCTAGTTAATTTAGACTAGCCTAGCCTAGAAGTGCAATGCACCTGAGACAATCTGGCTATGCACCCAACCCATCCCCGAACGACACCTGTACGTGTTTACCCCGAACCACCACGTTTTTTAATCGAGTCACTCGATCTAGAAGCCCAAGGCATAGCCCATCGCACTACACAGGACGAGCACGACGCGGACAACGGCAAAGTGGTGTTTA
Source organism: Polaromonas sp. (assembly GCA_043778205.1). Lineage (GTDB taxonomy): Bacteria > Pseudomonadota > Gammaproteobacteria > Burkholderiales > Burkholderiaceae_C > JAAFIP01. The sequence goes on from JAYWGO010000059.1 coordinate 18,682, forward strand.
TTGAAGGTGCGCTGCCGTATGAGATCGTCAGCGCGCAAATTCACCGCAAGAAAGCCAGCTTTGAGATGGGCACTGTGAGCGTGGTTCACAAAGAATCGTCCCAGCGCGTTACCCCAGGCTGCCCGCATTTTGGCCTGCACCAAGGGGCCTGCGGTGGCTGCAAAATGCAGCACCTGGACGCTGCTGCCCAAGTCGCAGTCAAGGCCCGAGCACTGGAAGACCAGCTGCTGCACCTTGGCAAGGTCAAGCCCGATATGGTGCTGCGGCCAATTTCTGGCCCTAGCTGGGGCTACCGCTACAGGGCCCGGCTGTCGGTGCGCTATGTGATTAAAAAAGGCGAGGTGCTGATTGGTTTTCATGAGCGCAAAAGCCGCTACGTGGCTGACATTAAAAGCTGCGCCGTACTAGTGCCCCATGTCAGCGCGATGCTGCTGCCCTTGCGCGCACTGATTGCCAGTATGGACGCACGCGAAACCGTGCCGCAAATCGAGCTGGCCTGCGGAGACACCGTCACCGCCCTGGTGCTGCGCCACCTAGAGCCTTTGACTGAAGGGGACACGGCCCGCCTGCGCGCCTTTGCTGCTGCGCACAACGTGCAGTGGTGGCTGCAATCCAAAGGGCCAGAGACCGTCAAGCTGCTGGATGAGCCTAATCCCGACCTTCTAAAGCCTGCAAATGCTCTAGCACCCCTTAGCACACTGCCGTCCTACCAGCAGGTCTTAAGCTACGCGCTGCCCGACTACGGCATCACCATGCCCTTCAAGCCCACCGACTTTACCCAGGTCAATCCGCAAATTAACCGCGTGCTGGTTACCCGTGCGCTGCGCCTGCTGGATGTGCAAAAACACGAGCGCGTGATTGACTGGTTTTGTGGGCTGGGTAACTTTACCCTGCCACTGGCCACGCTGGCGCGCAGCGTGCTGGGCATAGAAGGCAGCGACACGCTGGTGGCACGCGCCACCGACAATCTGCAGGCTAATTCAGTATCAAATAAGGCTCTCGCCCAAGGAAATGCTGCACAAGCAGCTACTACTTTTGTAGCGCGTAACTTGTTCGATATGACCGGCCCCATGCTGGTGGCCGATGGCACTGCAGACAAATGGCTGGTAGACCCACCCCGCGAGGGTGCCTTCGCACTGGTGAAAGCGCTGGTCGATTTGCACCAACAGCGGCTGGGTATTGCACCTGCATTACAAGAAGGCCAAGTTGAACCATCGCCTGCTTCTCAGCCAGCCGATCTGGCAGGCTGGGCACCGCCCAAACGCATTGTCTATGTCAGCTGCAACCCGGCCACGCTGGCCCGCGACGCAGACCTGCTGGTGCACCAGGCCGGTTACCGCTGCTCTGCCGCAAGCATGGTCAATATGTTCCCGCACACCGCGCATGTGGAAAGCATGGCGGTGTTTGACTTGGTAGACTAAAAAAACACGGGCACTTGCACGGGGCATGCTAAGTTGCGTACACTGCGTTTATGCACAGTGTAGTTTGGTTTAAAAAAGACCTGCGGTTAAGCGACCATGCGCCCTTGGCGTGGGCAGCAGAACAAGCGCGGCTGCACAGTGCTGCTGTACTGCCTGTGTGGGTGTATGAACCCCAGGCATGGCAGCAAGCAGATGCTTCTGCCCGCCACCTAGGGTTTGCCAACGAATGCTTGGCTGACCTGCAAACACACATTGCGCATGTGCCGGCCGCCCAATTGGGTGGCCAAAGCAGCGCCCAGCTGCTGCGCTGCCATGGCGATATGCTGGGGGTGTTAACTAAACTCAAAGCCGCCCTAGGCAGCTTTAGCTTGGTCAGCCACGAAGAAACTGGCAATGGCTGGAGCTACGCGCGCGACAAAGCCGTGGCTGCTTGGTGCAAAGCCAATGGCGTGGCATGGCAGCAATTCCCCAGCAACGCGGTAGTGCGCGCCCTGCATGCCCGTGGCGGCGGGCGTGACCGCTGGAGCGCCCACTGGGCAGCGCGCATGAAAGATGCCCCACTGGCTGCGCCACTGCAGGTACCTTGGCTGCTGCTGCCGCAAGCTGCTGCCGCCACGCCTAATGCAACACAAGCAACCCAAGCGACCCAAACAACCCAAACAACCCAAGCGCTAGCCCAGCTACAAACCATGCACTGCGGTGAATTAACCGCCCAGCAGTTGGGCATGCAAGACACAGACGCACCCCAACGCCAAAAAGGCGGCCGCTCACATGTCGAAGGCGATTTGTTCTCCTTTTTAGGCCACCGCGGCCAAAACTACCGCTTTGAGATGTCCAGCCCACTCACCGGGGCCGACAGTTGCTCACGCCTGTCGCCGCATCTAGCGTGGGGCACCCTGTCAGTTAAAGAGGCTGTGCACGCTACCTGGGCGCGGCGCAGCCAGCTAATGGCTTTGCCGCGAGAGCAGCGGCCCACAGGATTTTTAGCATCGCTTAAAAGTTTTGAAAGCCGCTTGCACTGGCACTGCCATTTTGTTCAAAAGCTAGAAAGTGAAAGTGCCATTGAGTTTCGCAACGTGCACCGCGGCTTTGACAACCTGCGCAACGAAGGCGTGCTAAATCCCGAGGAAGAAACCAAGCTGATCGCCTGGGCCGAGGGTAAAACCGGCTACCCGTTTGTCGACGCCTGCATGCGCAGCCTGCTGGCCACCGGTTGGATTAACTTTCGCATGCGGGCTATGCTGGTCAGCTTTGCCAGCTACCACCTGTGGCTGCACTGGCGCGCTACTGGCTGCCACCTGGCCCGCTTGTTTACCGACTACGAACCCGGAATTCACTGGAGCCAGTTTCAAATGCAAAGCGGTGTCACAGGCATCAACACCGTGCGCGTGTACAACCCCGTAAAACAAAGCCACGACCAAGACCCTGACGGCATTTTTATCCGCACCTGGGTGCCCGAGCTGGCAGCCCTAGCGCCAGAGTGGCTTCATGAGCCCTGGAAAGCGCCCGTACCCCCTGCAGGCTACCCAGCGCCGATAGTTGACCTGCAAGCTGCCGCCCGCGCTGCCAAAGAGCGCATTTACGGTAAAAAAGCCGAGACTGCAGTCAAAACCGAGGCCCAAGCGGTGTACCAAAAACACGGTTCGCGCAACCCCGCGCGTGAGGGTGTGCGCAAACGCGCTGTGCCTAAGCAGGCTAAGGCGCTGGGGGATGCGGGCTTGCAGCTGAGTTTGGGCATTTAGGTGTTTTCAAAGCGTTTTAGCCCTACCGCCCAAGGAAATGCTTAATGAGTAGCTATTAAATTCGTAGTATTAGAATTCTCACAGTCTACATACTACAGATTCAATACACCAACCGCTCAGGCTTAATCTCCTGCAAAATCGTCGTCGCAATCTCTTCAATCGACTTGGTCGTGGTGCTCAGCCAGCGAATGCCCGCGCGGCGCATCATGGCCTCGGCCTCGGCCACTTCCATGCGGCAATTGTTCAAATCAGCGTACTTAGAATTAGGCCGCCGCTCGTTGCGAATCTCGCTCAAACGCTCGGGCAAAATAGACAGGCCAAATATCTTTTTCTTGTGCGGGCTTAAAGCCGGCGGCAGGTGCTGGCGCTCAAAATCTTCTGGTATCAAAGGGTAGTTGCTGGCTTTTAAGCCATACTGCATCGCCAAATACAGCGACGTAGGCGTTTTGCCGCTGCGGCTCACGCCCACCAAGATCACGTCAGACTTTTCCAGGTCTTTGTTACTTTGCCCATCGTCATGCGCCAGGCTAAAGTTAATCGCTTCAATCCGGTCGTGGTAAGCCTTGCTTTTGCTCACATCGCTAAAGCGGCCTATGCGGTGGTTGCTTTTGATACCCAGCTCTACCTCTAGCGGGTTCACAAAGGTGCCAAACATGTCTAGCAGCATGCTGCAGTCTTTGCAGCCCTCGGTAATCACGCCCAGCACTTCCATGTTCACTAGGGTGGTAAACACGATGGGTTTTTTTCCCTCAGCCTCGGCCGTGTGCTTAATTTGCCGCACGGCTTGGTGGGCTTTGTCTACGGTGTCCATAAACGGCAGCCGCACATGGCGCGGCTCGATGGCAAACTGGGCCAAAATGGCATTGCCAAAAGTTTCGGCCGTGATGCCGGTGCCGTCAGAGAGGAAAAAAACGGTGCGATTGGGCATAAATTAAGGCTTTGCAGAGGTTTTTGGTTCAGTAATTTGCAAGTCAGAATAACCTAATCCCGGCCTACAATGCCTGCATTATCCAAATTTTATGCACTACGCCTGCTTACTAGAACAAAACCAAAGCAGTGGCCACAGCTTGCACGCAAGCAGCCAAGAGGGGTGCCGTGCGCTTGCCATTGACCCGGTTGCCCACAGCGCAACGGGCGATGCAGCTGCACAACCAGATTTAACTTTAGGAGCTTCCCCATGTCTGCACTCTTCTCACCGACCGCCCTGGTCGTTCCGTTTGAGAACCTAAGAAACAGCGATGTTGAG
>JAYWGO010000060.1:0-6873 GCA_043778205.1 Polaromonas sp.
CAACGACCAAATCGCCAACGACAGCAGTACCAGCAGGCCCAGCAGCGCACCGGCACCGTCAATGCCGCTTTGCTGGCCCAGCACCCACACCAGCCAGGCCGTGGTGGCAAACATGGGAAAAGCCATGGCTTTTTTGAACACGTCCATCCACGCACCGGGGCGCGGCAGCAGGCGCGCTACCGCAGGGACAACACTGGCCAGCAAATACGGCAGCGCCATGCCGATGCCTAAAAATGCAAACACCACCAGCGCCTGCCAGGCAGGCAGGCCCAGCGCATACCCCAGCGACGCGCCCATAAACGGAGCGGTGCAGGGCGAAGCAATGGCCACGGCCAGCACCCCCGATAAAAACGCATCGATTTGCGGGTTTTTGGCCTGCAAAGTGGCCAGGCTAGAGGGCAGCACGTTGGCAAACTCAAACACACCCGCCAAATTAAGCCCCAGCACCGTAAACAGCACCGCCAGCACCGCCACCACAGCAGGCGACTGCAGCTGAAAGCCCCAGCCCAGCGCCTCGCCGCCGGCGCGCAGGGCCAGCATCAGGCCGCCCAGCGCCACAAAGCTCAGCACCACGCCCACCGTGTAGGCCACACCGCTGGCGGCCAGGGTGGCGTTGCCGCCCCAGCGGTGCTGGGCGCTGGTGTCTACGCTGGTGCCAGCGGTGCGGCTGCTCAGCTGGGCCTGCTGGGTAAACCCCATCACCTTGATGGCCAGCACCGGGAACACGCAGGGCATCAGGTTCAAAATCATGCCGCCCAGCAAGGCCAGCAGCAATGCGGGCAGCAGGCCCAGCGCATTGGCGGCCCCGGCCCCAGGCTGCGGTAACGGCGCGCCTGAGGCATCTACCGGTGTTTGCTGGCTGGCCGCATTGGCCTTGAGCGCGGCCTCTAGCGCGGGCGGCACCAAGGCAGGTGGTGCCACTGGTGCCCATGACCCCAGCACCGTGGCCTCGCTGCGGTAGGCTAATGTGCCGTCTTGTGTGGCCAGCACAATGGGCATCACCGTGGGGCTGGCACTGCGCTGGGCCGACAACGGTACTAGCGCGGTCCACACCGCGCCGTCTGGGCCGCCCCAGGTTTGGGTCCAGTCTTTGTTTAACGTAGTCGCGTTGTGCAGTACCTCGGCAGTTTCTGGGAAAAGCTGCAAGCTTTGGCCGCGCAGCTGGGCTGGCAGGCCCGCAACGCTGAACTGCAGTGTGCCCGCCGCGGTTTGCACGATGTCTTTGGTGCTGGCCACGATAGTAGCGGTGCTGGCGGGCGCTGCGCCTTTTTCACTGCGGGGCAGGTCAACCGGGGATGCCGCCTTTGCGGCCTCAAACGCTGCCCGGGCCATAGCGGTAGAGCCTTTAATGGGTATTTGCAGCGCAAACTCGCCTTCCTCAGGAATGCACTCTTTTTTGCATACCAGCCACACTGCTTTGAGCTTGATGTCCAGCGTGCTGCTCAGCAGCCCTGGCTGGTACAGCTGGCTGATCTCCAGGGGCACTGGCAGGAGCACGGTGCCCTCATAGCCATAGTTGGCCAGCGTGCCAATAGGGATCTTCTTGGGCGTAGGCCACTGCAACTCCCCGGCTGACACGCCTGCGGGCAGCGTCCACTGCAGCTCGGTAGGCTGGCCCGAGTCGCCCGAGTTCTTCCAGTAGGTGTGCCATTCTGGCTGGTGGGTAATTTGCAGGCCCACCATCACCTGCTTGCCCGGCCCCACGCCGTCGGGTGCATAGGCCATCAGCTCGGCCACCACCTGGGGCGTTGTCACCACCGATTTAGCCGTATTTTTAGACAGATTTTGGGCTATGGCCCAAGGAAATGCTGCACAAGCAGCTATTAAAATAATAGTATTTAAAAAACTGCGGCGAAATGGTTGAAGCATAGGTGTTATCGACAGCGCACCAGCGCAGAAGTTCCGTTGTCTTGCTTAGCCCCCAGTGGTGTACAAGGGTTTACGCAATACGTTTGGCATGAAAATCGCTTTAAACTTGGCATAAGTTGACCAATTGGTTAGCTTTTGTCTGTTTAATCTGCACCCATCCTAACCGACGCACCCTTTTGAAGCATGCCATAGCCTGCTGACCTATGACTAATTTTGCCTCAACTGCTTCATCTACCGCTTCATCTCTTGCTGTACCTGGGGTAACGCCTGCAGCGCCTATGTCAGGCCAAGCCGCCCACCAGGCCAGCGCACGCCGCGCTGTACAAGTGCGCAATGCCAGCGTGGTGTACCCAACGGCCGACGCACCAGTGCGCGCTTTAAGCAATATTGACCTGGACATTGCCGAGGGTGAATTTGTCTCGCTGATTGGCCCCTCAGGCTGCGGCAAAACCACGCTCATGCGCGTGATTGCCGACCTAGAATCCATCAGTGAAGGCCAGGTGCTGGTCAACGGCGTGTCGCCGCAGAGTGCGCGGCTGGCCCGGGCGTATGGCTATGTGTTCCAGTCGCCTGCGCTGTTTCCGTGGCGCACGGTGCTGGCCAACGTGAGCTTGCCATTGCAAATCCAAGGCCGCTCTACCGCCGAGGCACGCGCCATTGCCACCGAATACCTGGCCCGCGTCAGCCTCACGGGGTTTGAAAATAAATACCCTTGGCAGCTCTCAGGCGGCATGCAGCAGCGCGTGTCGATTGCGCGGGCGCTGTCGTTTGAGCCTAAGCTGCTCATGATGGACGAGCCGTTTGGTGCGCTGGACGAGATTACCCGCGACCGTTTGAACGAGCAACTGCAGCAGCTGTGGCAGCGCGAGCGGCGCACGGTGGTGTTTGTAACCCATTCAATTGCCGAGGCCGTGTATTTGTCTACCCGTATTGTGGTGATGTCCCCGCGCCCCGGCCGCATTGTCAAGGTGATTGCCTCCACCTTGCCCGACGAGCGGCATTTGGGCCTGCGCGACAGCGCTGAGTTTATGCAACTGGCCCACGAAGTGCGCGAGGCGCTGGCAGATGGCCACCATGACTAAGGCACTGGCCACACGCTTAGGCCACCAGGGCCTGCCGATTGCCGTGGTGGTGCTGGCCGTGCTGCTGGCGTGGTATGTGGCCGCCTGGGTGCTCAACGCGCCTGGTGCCATAGAGCGCGTGCTGCCCAAAGACATGCCCTGGACTTGGCAAGACCTGCTGGCCGCTACCATGGCCATGGAGCGCCCGGTGATGCCCGCACCCCACCAAGTGGCGCTGGACTTTACCTCCAGCCTGACCGACTGGCCCATCGACTCGCCGCGCAATTTGCTCTACCACGTGGCCGTCACAGGCCAGTCCACGCTGGCTGGGTTTGTCATGGGCACTGCCCTGGGCCTGGTGCTGTCGGTGGCGATTGTGCATTCGCGCACGCTAGATCGTGCCCTGCTGCCGTGGATCGTGGCCTCGCAAACCGTGCCGGTGCTGGCCATTGCGCCTATTGTGCTGGTGATTTTGGGCAGCTTGGGTTTCTCAGGCATTGCGCCCAAGGCAGTCATTGCCATGTATTTGTGTTTTTTCCCTGTCACCGTGGCCATGGTGCAAGGCCTGCGTTCGCCGCAAAAAATAGAAACCGAAATGATACACACCTACGCCGCCAGCCGCTGGCAGGCGCTGTGGTTTTTGCGACTGCCCGCCAGCTTGCCGTTTTTGTTCCCTGCTTTGCGGGTGGGCGTGGCTGCGGGCCTGGTGGGCGCTATGGTGGCTGAGCTGCCCACCGGCGCACAAGCGGGCTTGGGTGCGCGCCTGCTCACGGGGTCGTACTACGGCAACACGGTGCAAATTTGGTCGGCGCTGGTCATGTCGGCGCTGCTGGGGTTAGCGCTCACCTCTGCCGTAGCGCTGGCCGAACGGCTGCTGCTGCGCAACCGGGGGCGTGTATGACAAGCTTAAGCCCAGCTTCTGGTGCAAACCCCCATCAGGCTTCAAACCACAAGGCCCAGCGCACCACCCTGGCCTGGGTGCTGGTGTGTGCAGTGTGCGCCGCAGTGTTGTTACCGTTTGCCAAACCGCCCGAAGATGGCAGTGTAGCCCTTGCATTTTGGCTGGCCGCCGCCGTGCTGGCCTGCGCGGCCGTGCTCAGCATACAGCGCACCGCCACACTGGCGGGCTCTGCACGGCTGGTGGGCCTGCTGACCGCCGCTTTGTTTGGTCTGTGGATGGTGTATTTTTGGCAGCTGCTGGTGACAGCGTTTGACGTACCCCGTGTGCTGCTGCCTGCGCCCTCGTTTATCTTAGGCGCCCTTGCGCAGCACAGCGGCAAGCTGTGGGGCGACTTTGTGCAAACCGTGGTTAAGGCAGTGCTCACCGGCTGGGTGATGGGCTGTGCACTGGGCTTTGCTGTGGCCGTCGCCATCGACCGCCTGCCGTTTTTGCAGCGCGGTTTGCTGCCCGTGGCCTCCCTTACCAGTGCAGTACCTTTGGTAGGCATAGCACCCATTGCTGTCATGTGGTTTGGGTTTGACTGGCAGTCCAAAGCCGCCGTGGTGGTGCTGATGACGTTTTTCCCCATGCTGGTGTCCACGTTGGCCGGCTTGCAAGCCGCTGGCAAGCTCGAGCGCGAGCTGATGCACAGCTACGCTGCGTCCTACACCCGCACCTTGCTGGCCTTGCGCCTGCCTGCAGCACTGCCATTTATTTTTGGCGCGCTCAAAGTCAACGCCACCCTGGCCTTGATCGGGGCTATCGTGGCGGAGTTTTTTGGCTCGCCCACGCAAGGGCTGGGGTTCAGAATATCCACCGAGTCGGCCAAGATGAACATGCCCTTGGTGTGGAGCGCCATTGTGGTGGCGGCAGTGACGGGTTCGGTGGCATACGCTTTGCTTGTACAACTAGAGCGTAGGGCAGCGTTTTGGCATCCTTCGGTGCGCGATAGTTAATTATGGAAGTTGACATGACATTGAAAAAAATCATGGCCCACGCAGTGGCCATTAGCATTGCCTTATGTGCCACAGCTGCGCATGCTGCAGACCCGATCACATTGCAACTTAAATGGGTACCGCAAGCCCAGTTTGCAGGCTATTACGTAGCGCAAGCCAAAGGCTACTACAAGGCCGAAGGTGTGGACGTAGTGATCAAACCGGGCGGGCCTAACATAGTGCCTTCTAAAGCCTTGCTAAGCAACCAAGCTGATGTGATGGTCAATTGGATGAGTGACGCATTGTCTTCCAGAGAGGCCGGTTTACCTTTGGTAAATATTGCCCAAATATTTGACCGCTCCGGCATGATGCTGACCTGCAAAAAAAGCAGCGGCATTGCTGCACCCAAAGACTTCAAAGGCAAAACGCTGGGCGTCTGGTTTGGCGGCAATGAGCACCCTTTTTTAAACTGGATGAGCAAGCTGGGCCTTAAAACCGATGCCGATTTAAAGCCCTTGAACCCAGGCTTTAGTGTCGACAACCGCACCCGCTTGATCGTGCCTGATTCAAAAATTGATGTGCGCGTGCTGCGCCAAGGCTTCGACGTGGACCCCCTGCTGAAAGACCGGGTGCCCTGCATTTCCACCATGGTCTACAACGAGTATTGGCAAGTGATCGACGCGGGGGTGAAAGAGACTGACCTAGTAACGTTCTTTTACGAAGACCAGGGCGTAGCCTCCCTGGAAGATGGCCTGTACGTGCTGGAGTCACGCTTGCAAAACCCAGAGTTCGTGGCGCGCTTAACCAAGTTTTTAAAGGCCAGCCTCAAAGGCTGGAGCGAGGCGGTTAAAAACCCGCAAGAGGCGGCCAAAATCATGGTGGCCGCCGCGCCTACCGGCAGCACTACGCTGGCAATCCAAAAGCGCCAAATGGACAACGTAAGCAAACTTCTTAGCACTGCAGGCACGGCAAAGATAGGGTTTCTTGAGCCCACGTCCTACGAACGCACGGTTAAAGTACTGCTTTCAGGCGGCAGTGCGCCTGCCATTCGCAGTGACCCTGGCGCAGCCGCATTTACCCACCAAATTTGGAGGGCCGCGCAAAATTAATTTTTGTCTGTGTTTCATGTTTTTTTACAACCAAGGAGCTTTTTTATGATGCGTTATTCTTCTTTATCTAAAGTCATGCTGGCCGCGGCGCTGGCCATCAGCGGTGCGGGCGCGTTTGCCGCCGACAAAGTCACTGTGCAGCTTAAATGGGTGCCGCAAGCCCAGTTTGCAGGCTATTACGTGGCGCAGGCCAAGGGCTACTACAAAGATGCGGGGCTGGAGGTCAACATCAAGCCTGGTGGCCCGGACATTTCACCCGTGCAAGTGCTGGCAGGCAACCAGGCCGATGTGGTGGTTAACTGGATGGCTGACGCTTTGGCCTCGCGCGAAGCGGGCGTGCCCCTGGTGAACATTGCACAAGTTTTCAACAAGTCGGGCCTGATGCTGACCTGCAAAAAGAGCAGCGGTGTCTCCACCCCCAAAGACCTCAAGGGCAAAACCCTGGGCGTGTGGTACGGCGGCAATGAATACCCGTTCCTCAGCTGGATGAGCAAGCTGGGCCTTAAAACCGACTCCGACATCAAAGTGCTCAAGCAGGGCTTTAACGTAGACCCGCTGCTGCAAAACCAAGCGGCTTGTATCTCCACCATGATTTACAACGAGTACTGGCAAGTGATTGACGCGGGCGTGAAAGAGAGTGAACTGGTCACCTTCTTCTACGAAGACCAAGGCGTAGCGTCGCTGGAAGACGGCCTGTACGTGATGGAAGCCAAGCTGAAAGACCCGGCTTTTGTGGCGCGCATGGGCAAGTTCCTCAAGGCCACGCTCAAGGGCTGGAACGAAGCCGTGAAGAACCCTGAAGAGGCAGCCAAGATTGTGGTGGCCGCAGATACTTCGGGCAGCTCGAACATGAAAATCCAAAAGCGCCAGATGGAGAACATTGCCAAGCTGATTGGCAACGCCAACACCGCTAAAGTGGGCTACCTGGACGAAGCCGCTTACCAGCGCACGGTGAAAAA
>JAYWGO010000061.1:0-23084 GCA_043778205.1 Polaromonas sp.
TGACCAACAACCTTGTTCTCGAACCGCAACTGATCGCAGCGCTGTACACCCAGCGCTGGCAGGTGGAGTTGTTCTTCAAGTGGATCAAGCAGCACTTGAGAATCAAGGTCTTCTACGGCACCAGCGAGAACGCGGTGAAGACCCAAATTTGGATTGCGGTGTGCACTTACGTGCTGATCGCTATTGCGAAGAAACGATTGAACTTGTCCCATAGCCTCTACGAAATTCTACAAATCTTAAGTTTGACCATGTTTGAAACTTTCCCTATAAATCAACTACTTACAGCGACCCCAGCTAATTTCAATCGGAATTTGGAGCCTAGACAGCTCTCTCTCCTCTGAAAAACGTTGGGACACTACTGAGTACAAGTTATATTTGATCGGCAATATTTGCCAAAATTGTTCGCCACCAAACGCGGCACGTATTTGAGAAAATCACTTTCGTTTATGCAAAATACACCTTGGATACGACATGATGAACATTACCATGTCGATTTCAAGATTGATTGCCTGAAATAAACCAACCGCACACATTAACTGCAGGCACCAAGTTAATCAACAGTCCATCTGAACCACCCCTGTCAGCGTGATGTTTAAGCGCGCATGAACTCAAATCTGCCAAAATCGCCGCATGCCTAATTTACCCGCCAACTCCTCTCCACCTGCTGCCGGGCAAATTGCAAGGCCCGTTGAGACTAAAGACCAGCCGCCTGAGCAGCCCAGAAACCCATTGCACGGCTTAACGCTTGAGGCTATTGTGGCGGCGCTGGCAGATTACTATGGCTGGGATGATTTGGGCCAGCGCATTCCGGTGCGCTGTTTTACGCACGACCCTAGCGTTGCGTCAAGCTTGAAGTTCTTGCGCAAAACACCTTGGGCGCGGGAGAAGGTGGAAGGTTTGTACCTGTTTATGCTGCGCGAGCAGCGGCGTTGGCAAGGGCAAGGACATGAAAAACAGCACGGCCCAGCGGCTATTGGGTAGGTGCATGCACCTAATTTTGTAGCAGCCTGTGCTCTATTTTGCTAGCTACGGCAATTAAAACTAAGTCGCTACCAGCAGGGCCCAGCAAAGACACGCCTACTGGAAAACCACTGTAACTGCGCAGCGGAATACTCACCTGCGGCAAGCCTGCCAAGCTGGCAATGCAGCTGGTACGCAAAAGGCGCGCCCGCATGTCGTCAATTTCTAAACTACCCGTTTGGCGCAAAGGGGCCACGCTAACAGCAGAGGGCAAAATTGCAATCGCATCATTGCCCAACAGACTGTGCACATGGTTGGCTATGGCGCTACGCTGTTGACCTGCTGCCAGCGCCTGGGCGGGTGTTACGCTGGCTGCAAACTGCCAACGCGCAGCAATGGGGGGTGCAAAAACCGGGGTCGTTCGGCGAATCCACTGACCGTGGGTTTGCCAGGCCTCATAGGCGCTAGCGACCAAGTAGGTTTGGCGCCAATGCTCCAGCGTACCGGGAGCCGCAATCTCGATGCGGGCATGCACGCGGAACTGGGTTTGCAGCCAACGAAAGACTTGTTCTAATGCCGGTTGCACATCAGTATCCGCTTGCGCACATGCATCTTGCAGCCAGAGCACGCGCTGGGGCACAAAGTCTGAAGCGGGAAGCAGCAGCTTGCCCACTTGCTCAAAGGTATGCGGCGCGTGGGCAAACCAGGTGGCTGTGTCAAAGCTGGGTTGCAGGGGCACCAAGCCCTCTTTAGACACAAGAGCGTGGGTCGTGCGCAAGCCCCACACACCGCAGTAACTGGCGGGCACACGGGTAGAGCCGCCCGTGTCTGTGCCCAGTGCAAAGTCCACCAGCCTGGCGGCTACCGCGCTGGCAGAGCCGCTTGACGAGCCGCCTGCAATGCGATCGGGTGCAGCGGCGTTGCGCGGCATGCCGTAGTGCATATTGTCACCATGCAGGCTGTAGGCCAGTTCATCTGTCACGGTTTTGCCGTGCAAGCTAGCCCCAGCCGCTAGCAGCCCAGCCACCACCGCACTGTGGCGGTTGGGCACAGGGTGTGTTGCCAGCCACTGCGGATTACCAGCGCCTGTGGGGTGACCCGCTACGTTGTACAGGTCTTTAGCGGCAAATGTTAGGCCGCTAAGTGCACCATCAGCCGTGGCGGGCAGCACAAATTTGCCGTGGGGCACCCACGCACCTTCTGTGTCGGTAAAGGGTAATTGCGTGTCCATCGCTGTACTGATGCCAAGCTTGCCCACTACGGGGTAATTGCAAACTGCTGCACATGCCTGTAAATGGCACCGGGGGTCGTAAGCCAAATGTCGCCCCTGTCCCGGGCTTGCGCTATATGCGCCAGGGCGCGGCGCAGGTGGCGCAAACGGTAAGGTTGGCCCACAATGTAAGGGTGTAGCGCAATACCCATCACCAGCGATTGGCCGCGCGCTTGTTGCAGCATTTCATCAAAATTGTCGACGATCATCTGCGCAAAGTCTTTGCCGTCCATTTGGCGGCCCATAATCATGGGTATGTCATTAAGTTCTTGTGGGTAGGGCACAGACCACAATGTGCGACCATTTCTTGTGCGCATGGCTGTAGGCTGGTCATCGTGGCACCAATTAAGGGTGTAACTGTAGCCAGTCTCTTCCAGCAGATCGGGGGTAAGAAGGGTTTCAGATATCCACGGGGACAGCCATCCAGCTGGCGCTATGCCGCTGTGCTGTTCAATACAGCCTCTGCAAGCTAGCAAAAGTGCGCGCTCTGCAGCTTCGTTTAGTTCCCCTTGTCGGGCGGAGTTGCTAAAGCCGTGGCCTATCAGCTCGTCACCGCGCTGTACAAACGCCTTCACCAACGCAGGACAGTGGTCATACAGTGCCGAATTGAGGACGACACCCACAGGCATCGCGAGTTGGCTAAACAGCTCCAAGCACCAACACGGTTACCGTATTCACGCCAACTGTAGTTCAATACGTCAGGTTGTGGAGAACTCGAACCAATGCAAGCCCCCAAGCCTTCACCAAAAGCAAAATGCTCCAGGTTAAAACCAATATAAACCGCTAGGCGCGCGCCATTCGGCCAAACATAGTCTGGCCGTTGGGTGATTGGACTGTAGTCAAAACGGCCACTGGTGGGCAAAGGGGTGCTGTGGTTCATGGTGTTTGTATGTGGGGAGAGTTACCCAACGCACCCATAGGTGACGGCCAAGCATCTGCCAGCCCAGCCCGAACCAAAAGCCATTCGGCACTGTCGTTCCATACTTCCATGTGCGTGATAAGCCCATGGCACACCACATAACGGTCTACGTACCGATTGCCTTGAAACACCGCTCCATCTGGCCATGCACCATACAGGGTGCCGATGCTGTACACAACAGCTTCTTCCAAAGTAGCACCTGCTACGACATCAGTTCGTTCAATGCGTTTTTTCACCCACGAGTAGCGACTGGCATTGAAAGCACCGCACTGCGCCGGGCTGCGCATTTCCCGTCCGCCCGTAAAACAAATCTGCAAGACGGGTGACGTAAAAGCAAGTGCCCCTTCAGGGTCTGGAATCATAATTATGCGCAGGAAGTTTTCAACAACGCTTTTAGCGGTTTGTGCAGCACTTTCGCTTGAATTTATGTGATCGTTCAATATATTAGCCACACCAGACCTTTTAAATTTACCCAACCCAAACTACACCGTTCGGCAATAAAAATTCATCGCAGTTCGCATCGCCTAGCGCACCACCACGGTCAATAACCAAAAAATCGCCCTGGTTAAGCGCGATCAGTGGATGGTGCCAAGTACCGCGAAAATAATTTACGCCCTGCCCCGCTGCGGTTTTAAAACACCTGATTTGGTTCACCTCTGGTAATTTTTCAGCTTGCGCCACAACAACCAAGAACGATTGGTTTGCCAAGGGCATGAAGGCCTGGCTGCCCAAAGGGTGACGCTCCAGCATGTGTAAGGCTAGCGGTAACAGACGCGGCTTAGCTTTAAAAATACTAACCAAAGGGTATCCGCCAGCCGTAGCAACGTCTACTTTAGCTAGATTGTGGTAGCGCTGCGCGAAACCATCGTTGATAGTGAAATTTTTAGCCGTGTCGCGAGCTTCAATGATGTCGCCAAAAGGCGAAAAAGCAAGCGCACTCAGCGGTTCTATTTTTAGCGTGTAGCGTTGTCCAGACATGGTCTAGTCAACAGTCAATGTTGCTCAAGTCTAGCTCTTTGGAACGCTCCCGAACCGGGCTAAAAGTCCGGTTAGTAGATTTATTGCGCTTGCCAAAAGCAATGCCCATAGCCAGAGTTTGCGCTAGACACATGGCAGAAGTGAGGGAACGAAAACCTAGTAGCTCTGCGTCGTTAATTTCTAGCACTACGTCTGCATCTTTGGCAATAGGACTGAGCAAGGCGTTCGTAATAGCCAAACGTTTGGCCCCATTTTTTCGCACCTGCTCACATACCTGCAAAGTATCTGCAGCATAGGGCGGAAAACTGATCGCAATCAGCACGTCTTGCGCATTGGCCGTGCTGGCTTGCTCTGCAATAGCGCCACCCAGTCCATTAATTTGCACAGCAGGCTGCCCTACCCGATTGAGTGCATAAGCCAGATACGCCGCTACCGCATAGGAGCGTCGCAAACCCAGCACATGCACGACACGGGCTTTTTTAATTAAATCTATCGCTTGTTGCAAGGGTAAGCTAGCTGCATCTGCCTGCAAATGCTCTAGCGACAGCATATTGGCCTGACTAAACGCCTGCAGCACCTCGACAGGGTCTTGGGGATTGCTGAGACTTTGCTCTCCTCCGTAATGGCGAATACGCTCCCGAAATGTGGGTTTGGCAGGGCGGTGTAATGGCGCACGAAACAGTTGCTGCAAGTCAGAATACCCGTCAAACCCTAGGGCCTTGGCCATCCGAATAAACGCAGCTGGCGTTAGCTGGGCCAGCTCAGCCAGTTTAGCCACGGGATTAAGGGCAATATCATTGGGGTGTTCGACAACATAGTTCGCAGCATCACGCATACGTGGCGTAAGGCGTTCACTCTCGCGGGTGATTAGTTTGCGTAATACATCAAGATTAGTGGGCTTACTGGGACTCATGGCGCAATCATAGCTGCTGTATACGGCATAAGGAGGCCTTAAAAAGCCCGTACTTCGCCGCGCGGTACAAAGCGACCCATGCCCTCTCGCCCTAGCCACTGCGTGCCATCCACAATCAATGTACCGCGCAAAAAAACTTTCTCTACACGGCCTTGCAGGGTGCGGCCCTCAAGCAAAGTGTGATCGCAGTTACCGTGCAGATGCTTGGCATGCACTGTTTGCGCCACCGATGGGTTAAAAAGCACGACATCAGCATCACTGCCAACCGCGATGGTGCCTTTTTTGGGGAAAAGGCCAAAAAGCTTAGCTGGGGTGGTCGAGGTGAGCTCTACAAAGCGATTAAGTGACAGTTTGCCTTGCATTACACCAATATCAAATAAACTCACCAAGCGTGTTTCGATACCTGGTGCACCGTTCGGAATCAAAGAAAAATCCTCTTTCCCACGCATTTTTTGCATGCGGTAACCCAAGTGGCTTTCTTTCATACAAAACGGGCAATGGTCTGTAGCAATCACTTGCAAATCGTCATAGCGCAGCGCACGCCAAAGGTGTTTTTGATCATCTGGTGTGCGCAGTGGAGGTGTCATCACATATTTAGCGGTTTCAAAGTCGTCGTTTTGATAGACTGAGTCGTCAAAAAGCAGATAGTGTGGGCAGGTTTCCGCAAAAACAGGTATGCCTTCAGCGCGCGCAGAAACGATATGCTTGAGCGCTTGGTTGCTTGAAACGTGAACAAAATAAATGGGGGCCTCTGCCAGCTCTGCCAAGCGAATACCGCGGTGGGTCGCCTCACCCTCCATGATCGCTGGGCGCGTGAGTGCGTGATAACGCGGTGATGTGTGGCCTGCTTCTAATGCTTCTTTAATAAGCAGGTCAATCACCGTGCCGTTCTCGGCATGCAATGCCACCATACCGCCTTCAGCACCTACTTGCCGCAGCATGCGAAATATAGAAGCGTCGTCGGCCATCATGATGCCTGGGTAAGCCATGAACATTTTGAAACTGGTGACACCTTCGTGCCGCATGGCGTGACGCACGTCTTTAAGCACTTGGTCGTCTACCCGTGTCACTATGACGTGCAAACTGTAGTCAACATTGACTTGCGAATCGGCGCTGCGCTGCGCTCGCGCAATGGCCTCTAGCGGAGAGTCTGCCTGCGTTTGCAGCGCAAAATCAACAATCGTGGTGGTACCGCCAAAAGCGGCTGCGCGTGTACCGCTGGCGAAAGTGTCACAAGTTATCGTTGGACCAATCACGTTTTCAAGGTGCACATGGGTATCCACCCCACCCGGTAGCACGTACAGGCCCGTAGCGTCCACCACAGCCACATCTTCACCCACTGTCATCTGGTGACCGATCGTGTGCACTACGCCATCACGCATCAACACATCGGCGATATAGTCGTCACTGGCAGTGATGATGCGACCATTACGAATCAGTGTTGCCTTAGGTGGGCTGCTCATTGGAAGCTCCTTGATAAAAATTCATGAAATCACTTCATCCAAGTGGTAAATCAAGCGATCAATTTCCTCAAGAGTGTTGTAGTGCGCAATAGATACTCGCACCACGCCACCATGCAACTGCAAGCCCAAAGCCTCAATTAACCGTTTGGCGTAAAAATCACCAAACCGAATACCGATGCGGCACCTGTCCATATGACGCACAATGGATTCAGACATTTTTCCTGCCACGGTGAAGCTGATGGTGGGCATACGTTCACCTAGTTTTGTCGAGCCGATGCCAACCATGCGCACAGATTTTTGGGTGGTCAGATAAGCTAGCAAACGCTCCGCCAGTGCATCCTCGTGGCTTTCAAAGGCCGTAAATGCCGTTTGCATTTTTTCTCGCGCAGTTCCGTCAGCACCCAGCCGTTTCCCTACCTCTTGCAAATACTCACCGATACCGATGCAACCATAGGACAGCTCATAATTCACATTACCAGGTTGCAGCTTGTAAGGTAGTACCTCAGGACCAATGAAGTAGTGATTGAGGCTGGGCAAAGACAACAGCCATTCACGCCGTCCCCACAGCACAGCATAGTGAGGGCCAAACACTTTATAGAAGCTAAACACATAAATATCAGCTCCGCTGGACTGTACATCGACTAGTCTGTGGGGTGCATAGGCTACCGCGTCTACGCATAAACGTGCACCTACAGCATGGGCACGCTTAGCCACCTCTGCTACAGGGTTAACGGTACCCAGCACATTGGAGGCATGGGTCATGGCAACCCACTTCACTTTGGGTGATAACAGGCGGTCTAGATCCGTTAAATCTAGGATTAGCGTTTCAAGATTTAACTCCCATATTTTGACCACTGCACCAGCAGTTTTTAGGCGCATCCAGCCACCAATGTTGGCTTCATGGTCGCTATTGGTCACAATAATTTCGTCGCCAACTTCAATACTTTGCAATATCGCATGGGTCAACTGGAACATTAGCGCTGTGGTTGAGCCACCCATTACCACTTCATCATCATAAGGAGCGTTAATCAACTCAGCTACGGCGCGCCGCGCTGCTAATACTTTTCTACCAGCATCCTGCGATTGTGAATAGCTTGCGCCTAACTGAACGCTACTTGTGAGCAGATAATCGCTCACGCGATTTGCTACGCGACGCAGTACCTGCGAGCCTCCAGCGTTATCAAGGTAAACACAATCCCCCGTCAACGCAGGAAATTCACTGCGAATAGCTGATAAATGTGGTTGTGAAATTACTTTTTGCATAGCTTTCGTTAGTGTTGAAGTATGGCTTGTAGAAAAGCTTTAGTACGCTCTTGTTGGGGCGTATTGAAAAAAATCTCTGGTGTTGCCTGCTCTACTAAACGGCCGGCTTCCATAAAAATCATGCGATCTGCCACTTTGCGCGCAAATCCCATCTCATGCGTGACGATGACCATCGTGACACCCGTGCGCGTGAGGCCCTGAATGACATCTAACACCTCGCCTACCATTTCAGGGTCAAGCGCCGAAGTGGGCTCGTCAAAAAGTAGCACCTTAGGCTCCATGGCTAAAGCTCTTGCTATGGCAACACGCTGTTGTTGCCCGCCTGATAGCTGATCGGGTAGTTTATGGATATGTATAGCCAGCCCCACTTTGTCCAAAAGCAATCGGGCACGCTCTTGCGCATCTTGCTTGGCCATGTGGCGCACACGCAGCGGACCTAGGGCAACATTTTCTAAGGCTGTCAGATGGGGGAATAAGTTAAAGCTCTGAAAGACCATACCCACCTCAGCGCGCACCTTGGCAAGGCCAGGGCCACGCACCACCTTTTCGCCGCTTACTACAACGTGACCACTTTGGTAATCCTCCAGCAGGTTAATGCAGCGAATCAAAGTAGATTTACCAGACCCGGATGGCCCGACTAAAACGACCACTTCTCCCGTATCTATTTCCAAGTCAATGCCGTGCAATGCTTCAAATACGCCATATGACTTGTGCAAACCTTGGATTTGAATCAATGCAGCCATACAAGTGCCCTAGCGTGAAGCAGAGTGGTGCCGAACCTCAAAATAACCCACCAAACGCACCAGGGGCAGAAGCAACAGTAGATACAGCGCCGCCGCGCCAATCAATGGTGTAGGGTTTGCAGCCAAGGCTTGGGCCTGCGTGGCTTGTTTAAGTAAGTCTGGCATAGCCACTACCGAAGCTAGTGCTGTATCTTTTAGTACATTAATGCAATTGCTGGTCAGTGGTGGCACGACTATGCGAAAAGCTTGAGGCAAAATGACATCACGCATGCTACTGAAAAAACCTAACCCAATAGCGTCTGCCGCTTCAAATTGCCCTCTAGGAATAGCCTGTATGCCTGCACGAAATATCTCTGCAGTGTAAGCGCAAGATACTAAGGTTAATGCGACTGCTGCCGCTACGAACGACGAGAACCGGATGCCCACAAAAGGTAGCGCGTAGTAGACTAACACTAGCAATACCAGCAAAGGAATTGATCGAAATACGTCGATATAAATGCGTGCCAGAGATCTGACAAAAGTACCGCCATACAGCCGCAGTAACGCCATCAATAACCCAGAAATCAAGCCCGCCACAATGCTGACTGCGCCTAGTAAAATCGTGACCCACAAGCCATCCAGCAGTAAAGGCAATGCCCCTTTAAAGACAGACCAGTTGAAAAACGTGTCGGTCAGATTCACAAGTTGCAGTCAGTTTAAGTTTGTCAAAGCTTCGGAACATCCATCACCTTAACGCTAGAGGAGCTGTCTGGCGGAACTGTGCCAAACCATTTCTTGTGTGTAGCTGATATAAATCCCTCCTTCTTCAGAGTTGTCAAAATATCATTGATTTTTGCAGAGTCGGTAAAAGTTTTGGCAAACATAAACGAATAACGTTCGTTCGTTGGTATACGGGCCACAATACGGTACTGCGGTTTGTCTTTGATGTAGTACTCAACCGCTGGTATGTCACTAATGTAGCCATCAATACGACCTGCCGCTAAATCCAACATCGCAGGTGCTAGACCTTCGTAACGTGATATTTTGGCAATTTTGTATTTGCTGGTATTTTCAGTGGTGTAAATGTCACCAGTTGACGCTGTGTCTACCCCAACCGTTTTGCCAGCCAAATCTTCCAACTTGTCAATTTTGGTGGTTTTGAGCACTGACAGCGATTGGTCGCTGTCGTAGTAAGGCTGGGCAAAGGCCAGCGACTCTAGCCGCTTGGGAGTAATAGTGATAGACGAAATGGCAATTTGGATTCGCCCAGATTGCACTGCTGGAAATAAACCATTGAACGGAATATTTTCTATATCTACAGTTTTCCCCGCTCTTTTTGCCACTTCGGTAACCAAGTCAATTTCAAAACCCACAAATTTGCCTGCTGCGTCTTGAAACTGCCAAGGCACATTACCTATATTTGCTCCTACCACCCAGTCAGCGGCCATTGCTGGTGAAATACCCGTCATACCTGCAGCCAAAGTCAAGGCGAGCTGTACCGTAAATTTTCTTAATCTCATGCTAACTACTCCTAATCTAAGGTTGACATTAATGGCTTGGCTATCAAGCCAATCGCTTAGTACCAGCGTCAATATCGTTGATTAAATCTCGCCGTTTGCCGTTGGTTAAATTAACCATACCAAATTGAATCAAATAAATCAATATTTATTTATATTGATTTATTTGATTCATTTTGGTGCGACGCAACAAAACTACCCGCTCAAGTTTGGTGCGCGAATTCTGCTAGGTACAAGAGCACGGTCGTTTATGGTGCGCGCACCGCCAAGACACCAGCAGCAGGGTTTAATTAGACAGTTCCAAAACAAAAATTTGGCGTTGGCATTGGTCTTGCAATGATTGATTACTTATGCAAATCAAAAATGCCTTGCCCGACAACAGCTTGGAACTCGTGGCTCTGTCCAAGCATTACAGCCCAGAGAGCGTTGCAGTTGACAGCATTGATCTTAGAGTGCCTGCCAACCACTATTGCTGCTTGCTAGGCCCCTCAGGCTGCGGCAAAACCTCCACGCTGCGGATGGTGGCAGGCCATGAAGCGGCAACATCTGGTGACATTATTTTGGGCGGACGCAACATTACTAATGCGGCAGCTTCGGGCCGCGGAACGGCCATGATGTTCCAAAGTTATGCGCTTTTTCCTCACCTCACATCTTTAGATAATGTGGCTTTCAGTTTGAAGATGCGCGGCATAGCGAAAGCCCAACGCCATGCCCAAGCCACGGCGTTACTTGAGCGCGTGGCTATGGCCGAATACGCCCAACGCAAGCCATCTGAGTTGTCGGGCGGCCAACAACAGCGCATAGCGCTTGCCCGTGCTTTGATCACCGAACCTAGAGTATTGCTGCTAGACGAGCCGCTGTCGGCACTTGATCCTTTTTTGCGCGTACAAATGCGCGCTGAGCTTCGACGTTGGCAAAAAGAGCTGGGCTTGACTTTTATACACGTAACCCACTCACAGGAAGAGGCTATGGCTTTGGCCGACACGATGGTAGTTATGAACAAAGGGCGCATTGAGCAAAGTGGTACACCACGCGACGTATTTAACCACCCCGCATCAGAATTTGTAGCGCGCTTCATGGGTGGCCACAATATTTTAGACACTCCCGCTGGTCGTATAGCGTTGCGCAGCGACAAAATTCAATTAAACGCACGAGACAGCAGCATTAGTTCACCGGTTTTGCAGGCCACCTTGGTCGATATGGAATACCAAGGTAATTATTGCGTTGTAGGTTTGTCCCTAGCGCAAGCCAGTAAGGAACTATTGAATGTCATGCTGCCTGAGTCAAGCATAGACCGATACGCATTCAGCATCGGCCAGCAAGTTCAGGTCAGCTGGAACGAGCATGACGCGCACCACTTAACTGACCATGCTCTACAGAGTCCCCGACCCGCTACCTGACGGCCTCAGGTCAATCTTTGCAATTTAAAAGGAAATCTCATGAAAGACAACACCAACACCGTGCAGACCCCGCAGAATGACCTAAGCACTCCCGACCGTCGAAGTGTTCTCAAAGGTACTGCGGCTATATTGGCCAGTGGCATTTTCCCAGCAGTTCACGCTCAAGAAAAGATTGTGCTGCGTTATTTGGGTACAGCCGTCAACCAAGACAAAGCTATTGGTGAAAAATTCAAGGCCGATACTGGTATTGAAATTCAATATGTAGCAGTTACCACCGACGATGTGACCAAGCGGGCTGTCACGGCCCCCAACAGTTTCGATTTGATCGACACTGAGTATTTTTCGCTTAAAAAAATTGTGCCCACAGGCAACCTCAAAGGCATTGATACTAAAAAAATCAAAAACGCTGACAAAATCACCTCGCTTTTCACCACCGGTATGGTGGCAGGCAAAAAAGTAGGCGATCAAGGCACCGCACCTAAAAAAGTTATCTACCTAGAAGGAGAAAAATCAAAGGTATTTTCTAAAACACCCACACAGTTTATGTCGTTGATCCCTACGGTGTACAACGCTGACACACTGGGCATTCGTCCTGATTTGATCAAGCGACCTATCGATTCTTGGGCAGAGTTACTCAACCCAGAGTTCAAAGGCAAAGCATCTATCTTGAATATCCCATCCATAGGCATCATGGACGCGGCAATGGTGGTTGAGGCCAAAGGTATTTACAAATACCCAGACAAAGGCAATATGACGAAGAAAGAAATTGACCTGACCATCAAGACCTTGATTGAAGCTAAAAAAGCAGGCCAATTCCGTGCGTTGTGGACTGACTTTAATGAGTCCGTCAACTTAATGGCCTCTGGCGAGGTAGTGATTCAGTCAATGTGGTCACCCGCCGTTACTGCAGTGCGCACTAAGGGCATTGCCTGCACCTTCCAACCGCTTAAAGAGGGTTATCGTGCCTGGGCTGCAGGATTTGCCTTGCCAGCCACGTTGTCGGGCCGTAAACTTGACGGTGCCTACGAATTCATCAACTGGTTCCTTGATGGCTGGGCAGGTGCCTACCTCAACCGTCAAGGCTACTACAGCGCCGTGCTGGACACCGCCAAGTCCAAAATGGAAGCCTACGAGTGGGCTTACTGGATGGAAGGCAAAGCTGCCACCCAAGACATCAAGAGCCCTAATGGCGACTTGCTGGCCAAAACAGGCTCTGTGCGAGATGGCGGCAGTTACGAGCAGCGCATGGGTGGCATTGCCTGCTGGAACGCCGTGATGGACGAGAACGAGTACATGGTAAAGAAATGGGTTCTTCGTTGAATTCACTGTGATTTTCATCTGCCTTGCATGCTCATATTTAACTTCCCACAATGAAACAGGATGCGAGCACGGTAGTTGGTGAAGTTCCTCAAGCCCCGCGCGTTGGCTTTGATCAGCTGGATGGCGCTGTTAAAGCCCTCTGCGCAGGCGTTACTAATTCTGTGTTGGCTGTAGCTGAGCAAACCCGGCTCATGGCGGCGCAGCATCTTGACTACCGTCTTGATGGGCTCCAAACGACTGCGCATAGCGCTCTTGCTCCAGGAGTCAAAGTAGCGCTTGGCCGCTTTTTCGCAACGATAGTTCCAGAACTGGCTAAAGTTCTCCTTGATGACCCAAGCCCGGCTGGTTTTGAGATTCAACTGCTTGAGCGCTCTGAAGGCTACCGCCTCGCTGCTGCGCCTATCGGGGTAAGTCTTGAGCCAGTCGTACTTGGTCTTTGTCAAAGGCGAGCGGCCCGCTTGGCTCAACGTGCGGTGCTCGCTGCGCCGCACTTTGTCCACCGCCTCATTGAGGTATTTGCTGATATGAAAGCGGTCATGCACGATGTCTGCTTGGGGCAAGCACTCTCTGGCCGCACCCATGTAGGCAGGCCACATGTCCATGGCCACTGCTTTGACCCCTGCGCGTTGGGTAGCGCTCAAAGTGCCCAACAACTGTTTGGCCGCTTCCAACTTGCGCCCGGGTACGATCTCCAGCACCCGCGAGTTGTCGATATCGGTCAGGATGGATGCGTAGCTGTGTCCGCGATGGGTGCTTTTCTCGTCTAAGCCCATATGGGCAATGCTCTCGTGCGTGCGCCGCAGCATACCGCGCTCAACCCCTTTGAGCATGACGGCGTTGACCGTGTGCCAGGCCAGCGTGGTGAGTTCACACACTTTTTTGGTGTTGGGGCAGGCTTGCAACAATCTGAGCACGAAGGCCTCCATGAGCAGTGTGATGCGTGCGTAGCGCTCAGCCCAGGGCACGGCCAGCTCCTGCACCGTGCCATCGCCGTACTTGAGCTGGGGCACGCGCGCCTCTATGATGGTTTCAAACTGGCAGGTGTCCAGGTGCCTCCACTGGCGAGTCTTCCAGCCGTGGATGTGGGCTCTGGCCTGTTCGTTGGTGGGGTCTGCCCACACCTGGCCCTCTTTTAGCTGCACATGTACCGTGACGCGTTGCTCGATCATCGACATATCTACCGACGATACCGACCACGGCGATTTCAATCCAAGCAGTTGCTCGTACAGGGTAGTGTCTTTCATTTCAATTCTTGTGCGCTAAAATTTAAACACCATATTTTGTGTCGATTTCATTGTGGGAAGTTAAATATGAGCATGCAAGGCAGATGAAAATCACAGTGAATTCAACGAAGAACCCTTCTTTTAACTCTCCAGGCAGGCGCGGGCCGTGGCTGTACTGCGTGCTGTGCTGTGCGGCGCTAGGGGTTGACGTTGCGCAGCGCGCTCAGCAGTCTAATGCGGTGCCAGAGCCTATGGCTGTTTCGGCTGCCTTGCCTGCGGTTGCCAGCCCAGGGCAGACACAGTCCGATGCAGCACCCACATTGCCTGCGCAATTGCCTGTTTTTAAGCAGCTCTCCAGCGGCAAAATACCGATGCCCGCCAACACCCCTGCGGCGCATGCCAGCAGCCTGTTGGCCATGCCGCAAACCAGTGCCGCGCAGATGCTGGCGTTTTGGTTTGCGGGTGACCGCGAGAGCGCGCCCAATGTGCAAATTGCATATGCCTGGTTTGACCGCAGCACCCAGGCTTGGGTGCCTGCGCGCTTTGTGGTTAACCGGCATGCATTAGGCCAGCAGCTAGGCTTTGGCGTGCGCCGCTTGGGCAACCCAGTGGCATGGCTGGACGGTGATGGACGGGTGCATTTGTTTGTGGTGGCTACAGGTTTAGGTGGCTGGGCGGCGGGGCGCATAGTGCATTTGCAGCAAGATGTGCAGGCCGTGGCCCACACATCTGAGGCGCTGGCCCAGCTCAGCTTTAGCCCGGTGCGCATGCTACCGCTGTCTTGGCTGTGGAATACCAGCCACTTGGTGCGCAGCGCGCCCCTGCCTTTGGTAGATGGCGGTATGGTGCTGCCGGTGTATTTTGAGCTGGGGATAAAGTACCCCGTGGCTTTGCATTTTGGGCCCCAAGGGCAATGGCGGGGCATGGCGCGCATGTCGGCACGCGGCGACACCTTGCAGCCTACCATCGTGCCTGTTACGCCAACCCAGTGGCTGGCGTTTATGCGTGACCATGGCCAGACCCACAAAGTGGCGGTAGTGGCCACCGACGATGCAGGCCAGCGCTGGCGCGATGTAGCACCTTTGGAGATGACCAACACGGGCAGCTCGGTAGCGGCGCTGCGGCTGCCTACGGGGCACTACGTGATGGCACACAATAAATCTGCCGGAACCCGGCGCGATATGGACCTGAGTGTGTCTAGCGATGCGGTGCAATGGGCTACCGCTGCAGTGGTAGAAAACGGCGCCCAGCGCTCAGACGAATACTCTTACCCCGCGCTGGCATGGGACGGCCAGGCACTGTGGCTGAGCTACACCGATATGCGCCGCGAAATAGCCTGGCGCAGGTACAGCGTGCAAAGCCCTAGCAGTTCAAATAGGCCCAATAGCCTTAACAGCCCTTCAAAAGCACCATGATGGACATAGCGCAATGGTTAACGGCTATCAGCACCCCAGTGCTGCCTAGCGCCGCCACAATGCAGTGGGCTATGGGCCTGCTGTGGGGCGTGGTGCTGGCCTGGCCAACGCTGGCGGTGGCCCTGCGCGTGCAGCCCGCACTGGCGGTGCGCCACCGCTGGACGCTGGTGTTGGTAATGGTGGCTTTGGCAGGGTGGGGCGGTACCGCATCACTCAGCTACTGGCTGGGTTTGTCGTTCCAATTGCCCAGCTTGGTGTGGGTGGCGCTGGCCACCTATGGCATGTGGCTACAGCTGCAACCAAGCCCAATTCAGCCAGGGCACCAGCTGGGGCAGTCTCGCAGCCTGTGGGCCGTGCGTGGCCCGCAGGTTACGCTGCTGTGCGCAGCCGGTGTGCTGCTGGGCTGGCTGCTGATGCTAGACACACTGGCGTTTTGGCCACGCTCTTTGTATGCGTGGGGCTTTAGTTCAGCCGCTGTGGCAGTCTTAGGTACTGTGGTAATTGTGGCGGGGCTGCTTTGCAGGCGGCAGCACAAGCCGCTGCCTTGGGGCGTGCTGGCTGCACTGCTGCTGGTGTTTACCATCACCCGTTTGCCATCGGGCAATGTGTGGGATGTAGTATCTGACCCTTTGCTCTGGGCTGCATTGCACATAAAGCTGATCCGCGACCGATTTAAAAAGTAGGTGCTGTAGACACAAGCCCTAAAGGTACTTGCCTAGGTAAACCTTGGCAGTACGTGTGATTAACAAGCGCCAAGCTTAGCGGGTGATCATCCACTCGCGTCTGAACAGCCATGCCTGCGGTGTCAGTACATTGTCCAGCGTAATTTCCCCGCTGGCATGGCGCGTGCGAACGTCCCAGCGGCTGCCTACCAAGGTGCAGGTGGCTTGCGCAATGCAGGCGGGTGCTTGCTCACTCACCCACATCACGGCATCTGCTCGCGCCAGAACACTGCTAAGCGCATCAGACGCTGCATAGGTGCTGTAAAGATTGCCGGGCAAAATAAACTGGTAGCGCTCAAACTGGCCGTTAAAACCCTCTGGTACTGCAATGCGTTGGTTGCGCCATTGGGGGCTGTGCGCTGCAAACAGTGCGTTGGCCGACGCATCTAGCGGTGCTACGGCAGCATTAAAAGCCGCCAGCACAGCTATGCACGCCCACAGCAGGGCTGTGCGCGCAGCTTGGCCGCGCAAGCTGGCCACAACCGCTAGCGCACCCACAGCTACCAAGCCAAGGGTCAGCAGTGTTTGCCCCAGGGTGGCAATACCCAGCTGGTAAGCCGCAAAGCCAATGGTGCCTAACAAAACAAGGGCCAACGCTACCGGAATTAAGCTCAGTACAAACCAAGCCCTGTGCAAGCGTTGCCATAGCAGCGCCAGCACAACGGCTAAAAACGGCATTGCAGGAATCATATAGCGGGCAGAGCGCTGGCTGGGCAGGGTGAACACCACCAGCCATATGGCCAAGCAAGCTAGCATCACTAGCGCAGGTTTGCTTGAAATAGTGAGAGATAGACCTAAGCGTTCAGCAAAGCTAGTGGCCAGGCGGTGGCGCAAACCGTGTGCATCTTTAGGGTGCGCACTTGCGGCCTGCGCGCACCCTTTAGGCCACAGCCCGCGCCAAGCTCCGCGTGCGCCGTACACCATTGCTGCAATCACCATAATGGCCAATAAACCAGCGTTTTGCGCATAGCCCAGCAGCTGCAGCCACATGCTGGAGCCGCCCCGCAGCGCCGTAGCCCAGTAGCCTTTATGGTGGTTCATTTTGCCTGCGTTTTCTCCTACTACAAACTCACGCCAAACGGCTTGCGGGTCAGGGTCTAGCACAAACCACAGCGCAAACAAGCCCAGCGCCAAAGCGCAGCTAAGTGCCAGCTTGGCTGCCAGTGCCAGGTACTGGGCTGCACTGGCCGGGCGGTTGAGCAGCCAGGCCGCACATGCCAAACAAGCGCCTGCAGGTGCAACCAAAGCAAACGATTTATATAGCAAACCAATGCCCAATAGCAGGCCAAACAGCAGCGCCAGCGGCCATGAAAATACCTTGGCACCAGTGCGCTGGCCAGCGCCGCCCTGGCCCATACCGCGCAGCAACAAGATAAAAATAGGCAAGTTAAACCAAAACGACTCTGCAGCGCTTGTCAGGTAAGGCCGCCCGTAGCGAAATGTGCAGAAAAAAGCCAGGTAAACGCTGCCGGCTAGCAGGCCTAAGCGCATGTCCTTGGTGAGGCGTTGCGTGAGGTAAACAATACCTGCGGTTACCAGCAAGGTGTAAACCAAACTGGGCAGGCGCAGCGCCCACAGCGTCCAGTGCGCGCCCCAGTCACCGGCCACCATGGCTTGCCAAAACAACAGCGGCGGTTTGGTGTTGCGCATGTCGGTTAGCTCTGAGACCAGTGGCAGCCAGTGGTCTGATGCCGCAGTGAGACGCGCAATATGCGCATACACCATCTCGTCGCCATTGCGCGGTATAAACAAGCCGCCCAAGCCACTGATGTACACGCACACCGCAAATGCCAAAAGTAGCCAGTACCCTGGCAGGCGCGGCTGCCCAGTGGGCGGTGCAGCGAGAAGTGGCGGTAGCTGCATAAGCGGTTACTTTTTCTTCTGCCGAAAAGTCCACCAGTCGTTGGCAAAAAAATTACTCACGCTGGCCAACACAATGGCGCTGATATTGGCAGCCAAATAATGCCAGCCCACGGGGCCTGAGAGCCACAGCGTTAAGGCATACTGCAGTGCAATACCCAGCCAAGAGGCCAGCGCGTACTGGCCAAACTGCTGTGCATAGCGAATAGGCTCTGGCGCAATCAGCGCAGCATTGGCCCGCTGGCGGTCAGCCCAAGTCCACAGGCGGTTCCAGGTAAAGTTGTTCAGTGTGGCCACCAAAATGGCGCAGGCCAGTGAGGCATACAAACGGTCGCGTGCAGGCTCAATGGCTTTGAAGAGCAGCTCTTGGGCCAGCGTAAGCACAGCCAGGTTGACCACCGTGCCGCTAGCGCCCACCATGCCAAACTTAACATAGCGAAACTGGGTGAACCAAACAAACCAGCGCTGCAGCGTAGCGGCCCATGCACTCATGGCGCAACTTCTTTGGGCGGTTGCAAACTGTGCAAAGCCATGTCTAGCACCGGCTCGGGCGCAATGATTTTGAGGCACTGGTTGTCGCCATCGCAAAATGTTTCGCGGTGGTTGTAGGCAGTAAGGCAAGGCGAGCAGGCGATACCGCTTTCAAACACTGTGGCGCGCGGCGACAACGGGCCGTACAGCTTAGCGGTCTCAGGGCCAAAGAACATCATGGTTTGAATGGGCGTGAGGCTGGCAAAGTGGCCGGGGCCTCCGTCGTTGGTAATCAGCAAATCAGCGGTGTGCAGCAGCAGTAGCAGCTCGCGCATGTTGCGGGTGTAGCCTGTTAGCGCGATGCAGTGGGGGTGCTGCACATCGGCAATGATGCTGTGGGCCAGCGCGCTGTCTTCGGGCAAGCCAATCAAGCCTACCGCGTGGCCTGCAGCGCACAGGCCGCGGGCCACTTGGGCATAGTAATCAGCGGGCCAGGCTCGGGCGGGCAAAATACCGCCGCTGGCATACAGCAGCACCAGCTTGCATGGTTGCGTCGCGGGATAGTCAGCACGCAGCTTGGCCTGGTAGGCTTGCAGCTCGGCAGGTTCAAAATGCACCTGCAAACCGGTATGCAGGGGCACTGTGCTTAACGCGGTTATTTTGCTGCGCGGGCTGTGGCTGTTAAACAAGGCGTGCACCAATGACACAAACTGCAGGCTAATATGGCGGTACGGGTTATAAGGCAAGGCGCGGTTAAAGGTACTGCCCCGGTACAGGCCTTCTTGCGTATGGGGCGTAAACCCAGCGCGCAGGCCCGCACCGCTGATGCCGGCCATGATGCTGCTGATGCGCGAGAACAGCTCACAGTCAATCACCACGTCCAGCGGCAGAGCCCGCATCTGCGCGCGAAAACGCAGCACGCTGCGCACCAGCTGGGGCAAAGAACTGTCGTCCAGCACATGCAAATGGCTGGCCGGCGCGAGCGACAAAAGTTCGGCCACAGGGCGGTTTTTGGCCAGCTGCAGCAGGTGCAGTT
The DNA here is from genome assembly GCA_043778205.1 of Polaromonas sp. GTDB lineage: Bacteria > Pseudomonadota > Gammaproteobacteria > Burkholderiales > Burkholderiaceae_C > JAAFIP01. Next base: position 19,453 of record JAYWGO010000061.1, read on the forward strand.
GTGCATTAGGAAACTGCGCCTTGATTGCGCCAAACATCGGCCCTGCCAGCACCACGCTGCCCATTTCAGACAGCATGATGACCAGCACATGGCGAACATCTTGCGCGCTAGCAGCAGGCCGTGGGCCCAGGCCTACACAGGCTTTGCCGCGCTCCCATAACGACAGTGCAGCGCACAGCAGTTGGCCCGCGTAACGGTCAATCCAACGCTGTGTTTGCAGCTGCATGGTGTGTGCAGGTTTACTTTAGCCCGGCAGCGTCGCGCAAGAGCGCTGCTTTGTCGGTACGCTCCCAAGTAAACTCGGGCTCTTCGCGGCCAAAGTGGCCGTAGGCTGCGGTTTTTTGGTAGATCGGGCGCAGCAAATCCAGCATCAAAATAATGCCTTTAGGGCGCAGGTCAAAGTGTTCGTTGACCAAAGCGGCAATCGCCTCGTCGCTGATCACACCCGTGCCTTCGGTGTAGATGGTGACGTTCATCGGCTTGGCCACGCCAATCGCGTAGGCTACTTGGATTTGGCATTGCGTAGCCAAACCTGCCGCCACAATATTCTTGGCCACATAGCGGGCTGCGTAGGCGGCTGAACGGTCTACTTTAGACGGGTCTTTGCCGCTGAAAGCACCGCCTCCGTGCGGGCAGGCACCGCCGTAGGTGTCCACAATGATTTTGCGGCCCGTCAGGCCACAGTCGCCTTGCGGGCCACCAATGACAAAACGGCCTGTGGGGTTGATCAAATAGCGGGTGTCTTTGGTGACCATGTCTTTGGGCAGTACCGGTTTGATCAGCTCTTCAATGATGGCTTCATTGAACGAAGCTCTCATTTTGGTGGCAGACTCACTTTGGCTAGGGTCGTGCTGGGTCGATAGCACCACCGTGTCGATGCTGTGCGGTTTGCCGTTCACGTAGCGCATGGTCACTTGGCTTTTTGCGTCAGGCCGCAAAAATGGCAGCTTGCCGCTTTTGCGCAGCATGGCCTGGCGCTCTACCAAACGGTGTGCGTAGTGGATGGGTGCGGGCATCAGCTCGGGGGTTTCATTACACGCATAGCCAAACATCAGGCCTTGGTCGCCTGCGCCGATGTTGAGGTGATCGTCCGAGGCGTGGTCTACGCCCTGGGCGATGTCGTTGCTCTGCTTGTCATAGCAGACCATCACTGCGCAGCCTTTGTAGTCAATACCGTACTCGGTGTTGTCATAGCCGATGCGCTTGATGGTGTCGCGCGCTACCTGGATGTAGTCTACATGCGCGTTGGTGGTAATCTCGCCGGCCAGCACCACCAAGCCGGTGTTGGTCAAGGTCTCAGCGGCTACACGGCTGAGTGGGTCTTGCGTAAAGATCGCGTCCAAAATTGCATCTGAGATTTGGTCCGCAACTTTGTCGGGGTGGCCTTCTGAAACAGATTCAGAGGTAAATAGGAAATCGTTCGCCATTTAGATAAACTCCATAAGTTGACATAAAAATTGATAAAACCGCGTTGCCGCAGCTTTCAACCGATGTTGGGAGCCCTTGGCGAACGCTTTAGCGGATGAGTTTTACATCGCCCCGCAAGTAGTTCATAACTCGGCGATGTATTTATTTTAACTGTTTTGATGACCCTGTTGTTTCGCTTTTTGTCGGTGCTGCCTTTGTGGTTGTTACACGCTGTGGGGGCCTGCCTGGGCTGGCTGGCCTACCTGGCATCGGGTGTGTACCGTGCGCGCTTTGTCAGCAACGCTAGCCAAGCGGGCTACAGTGCAGCCCAAGTGCGCGCCGCCATCGGCCATGCAGGCCGTATGTCCGCCGAGCTGCCCAGGCTGTGGATGGGCAAACCCGTGCCGCTGCAGTGGGCCAATGCGCCCGAGTTAGATGCCCACTACGCCGCAGGCAAAGGCGTGCTTTTTTTAACCCCGCATTTGGGGTGCTTTGAAGTTACAGGCCAGGGTTGGGCAGAGCGCTACGCGCCTAAGTTTGGCGATATCACGGTGATGTACCGGCCTGCCCGCAAGGCCTGGATGGCGCCGGTGGTAGAGCTGTCACGCAACCGCCCCGGCGTAGTGGCCGTGCCCACCACGCTGGCAGGGGTTAAGCAGTTGATCAAAGCTTTAAAGTCAGGGCGGGCAGTGTGCTTGCTGCCCGACCAGGTGCCGCCTGAAGGCTTGGGGCTCTGGTCGCCCTTTTTTGGCCGCGACGCATATACCATGACGCTAGCAGCCCGGTTGGTGCAGCAAACCGGTGCCACGGTGTTTTTGCTCTGGGGCGAGCGCCTATCTTGGGGGCGGGGTTACCGGTTGCATTTTTCATCCTTGAAAGCACCACTGTCAGACGATTTAGCGCAAGCTGTGGCGCAAATTAACCAAGCCATGCAAGATTTAATTCACCAGTGCCCAGCGCAGTATTTGTGGGGCTACGCCCGCTACAAACAGCCTGCGGGCAGCGCCAAAGCGCTCACCTGAAGCGCCCACCTTAATTCAAGCTGACCTATGAGCGCTATTTTGTCCCACCTTGGCATTGCCTTCATGCGCGCGTTGGCGTGGTTGCCGCTGGGCTGGATACGGGCACTGGGCTGGGCCGTAGGTTGGCTGCTGTACGGGGTGATTGCCTCTCGCCGCAAAGTTGTGCGCACCAACCTCACGCTGTGTTTTCCAGAGCTGTCCAGCCAGCAAATACAGGCACTGGTGCCCAAAGTATTCATTAACTTTAGCAAAGCTTGGTTCGACAGAAGTTGGCTGTGGCACGCGCCGCTTGCGGTAGTAGCGCGCCGTTTAAGTGTGGTGGGCGCCGTGCATGAGTTGCAAGGCACTGCCCCGACCATTATTTTAGGCCCCCACTTTATGGGCATGGATGCATGTGGCTGCGCGGTGATGATGCTGATCCCGCGCAAATACACCTCTATCTACACCGACCAGTCCAACAAAGTGGTGGACGCATGGATGCTGCGCGGCAGGCGGCGCTTTGGCGTGTCGCGTTTGTTTGGCCGCATTGAGGGTGTGCGCGAGATTGCCCAATCGCTCAAGGCGGGGGAGCCCTTGTATTTGCTGCCCGACATGGACTTTGGCAGCGACGGGACGTTTTTCGTGCCGTTTTTTGGCATACCAACCTCCACAGTACCGTCGCTGTCCCGCTTTGCCCGCCTGGGCGGAGCCAAGGTGGTGCCCGCAATCACGCGTTTGACGGACACCGGCTACGAAGTGCAAATAATGCCTGCGTGGGACAACTTTCCCACCAAAGATGCCGTGGCCGACACAGCGCGCATGAACGCAGAACTAGAGACCTACATACGCGCCATGCCAGAGCAATACTACTGGGTGCACAAGCGATTTAAAACCCGTCCACCTGGGGATCCGGGGCTGTATTGAGTCTAGCTATCCAGAATTGATTTTTTAAGCTAAATAAGGCTATCGCCCAAGGAAATAGTGCACAGGTAGCTATGTATTTCGTAGTAAAGTGATTTGTTATTCGGAGGTGCTTTAACAGCCCGTGGCAAGGCTTGTGTGCCTTGGTTTGCTTGCGTAGTTTTCTACGGTTGTTTTAGCAGCCCGTAGCAAGGCTTTTGTAGGCCTATTTACCTTGGTCGGGCGACGGGACATATTTTTTGCAAACTTCCGCAAAACACACGCACAGCTCAGTAGTTATCGTAGGCTGTTTCCGCGCCTTTG
>JAYWGO010000062.1:0-22985 GCA_043778205.1 Polaromonas sp.
CTATAAATCAACTACTTACAGCGACCCCAGCTAATTTCAATCGGAATTTGGAGCCTAAACAGCTCTCTCTCCTCTGAAAAACGTTGGGACACTACTGAATACCAATATATATTTGATAGCTGCTTGTGCAGAATTTCCTTGGGCGGCAGGTCTAAAACGCATAATATTTCTTTATTTGTTCAATTGAAGCGACACAGTCAGCGCATACAACGCGTTGCGCAGCTTCGATGGCGTGAGGGGTCTGCAGTAAGCTAAACGGTGATGTCTCGCGCGGGGCAGTGGCAGCATCTGCAGACATGCTAATAGTTTGTCGGTGGTTTTTATTTATGTGAAAATTTAGGTAACACTCCCACCATGGTGCAAGCTACGCGGAGGCGCATTTCTTCACTGTCTCCCATGTGCGAGTGGTGATTTGGGTTCCGAATGCTTTTTCAAGCAGTTTCATGAACACAGGCCCGTTCGGGCTTGGCACGTAGGCGGTGAAGACCTCTCGGCCAACCACACTTAGTACACTCGCACCATCAGATTCAATGGGAAGCTTTGGTGTTGCTTCTTGCGTGACCCGAAGGAAGCTGACGACGCGTTTGGCGTCTGGTGAAAAGGAGAACGCACTGTAGGGGTTCGATTCGAGCAGCAGGCGCAGATCATCTGCATTGCGAATGATGGTGTAGAAAGTTCGACCCAGCGTGGCCTGAGTTCGACCCAGCGTGGCCTGCATATAAGCTTCGACCTTGCGCTCCAGCGAGGGTTCCGAAGCTGATGCGGCATCAAACACCACGTTGCCACTAGACAGAACCGTTTTGACATTGCGAAACCCCGCTTCTTCGAAGCAGCGCTTTAGCTCGGGCATCTTTGCGTTCAAGGGGCTAACCCCGCGCAGGAATGCAACGTATCTTGGCATGGTCGGTGCTCTGCACAGTAAATAATAATTATCTCTTGAGAGGGCGATTTGAGAAAATTAAATGCATATTTTGCTGTGGGTAAAACGCATTAGACTACACAGCGCGAGGTAGTTGGAGCTTCATGCAGGGCCAAATTGCGCAATAACCTGTTCTTCGGTGAGCATGGTGGTTGCGTTGGCAAAGGCGTAGTAGCCTGGCTTCTTGTCGATGTAAATTTGGCTGGTCAGCTCAAAATCAGTCGACTCGAAGGCCCCCGCTGGTACAAAATAATCACCGGTGGCCAACAGTTTGTAGTACAGATGGCTGCCGCATTTTTTGCAGAAAGCACGCTCTGCCCAAGCTGATGATGCGTAGGTGGTGATATGTTCTGCGCCCTTGAACTCAACTGTGGGCCCGCAGTGGGCAGAAAGCAATGGGCCACCGCCCCATCTGCGGCAAAAACTGCAATGGCAGGCACTGATCTCTTTGGCCTCTGGCGAGGTGAAGCTGACAGCTTTACAAAGGCAATGACCGTTCATAGGATTGATCTCCTTGCAAGTAATAAGTGAGAGATTTCCCTAGTTTACTGCTGAAGTTAAGCCGCCGCCCAAGGAGTTAGCTCAAATAGCAGACCATGGCGTTGTCATGCTGATCATCGTTGATAAAATGCTATATATTATATAGCTACTAATTCAGCATTTGCTTGGGCAATAGGCCTAAAGAGCACTATTTTCTATTTCCTCGTCTTAACCGACAAGGCCAGTTCATACAGCGCATTGTGCGGCCTGTGCAACACGTGGGGGGATGATGATGGCGAACTCGCCTTGGGTGCGGTGGGGGCTGCGGCTAGCGATGCATAGCCACCTAGGAATGCGTTAGGCCCCAGGCATCAATTTCGCTACCGCATCCTTTGCAACCGCAGCCGGAAACGAACTGATATGGTGCCAGTTTTTCGCCAGATGCGGAAGCTTATCTTGTATTAATGCAGCCAATGCTTTGGCCTGCGCTAAGTCGCGTGATTTCTTCAGTGGGTTGCGTTCGTCAGACTGTGCCAGCCACAGCTTGAACATAGCGTAGGCCCGGGGGTCGGGCGCGCAGATGGGAAACATGCTGCCGTTGATAGCGATAGCGGTGTGCTGCACGCGCGGCGCATTGAGCAGCCATTTCATGTTCCAGATATCGGTGGCCACCAAGTCGCCATCGGCAAAAAAACGGTCTGGCTCATCTTTCCATGGCGGGTTGGGCATCTGGCGGATCAAATCTACCATAAAACCTTTGTCGTTGGCTGCGCGAAAGTTTTGGTTCTGCACAATTTGAAAACTCTTATCCACTTTTTTCAATAAGCCCAGCAGGCTTGGCTCGGCCAGGTCGTCGGCAGCGGCCAAACGCACGCGTACTTTGTGATCCCATAGCAAATCAATATCGGTCGTAGCCATGATGTCTCGGTCAAAGCGCACACCCGCCATGGCCTCATAGGCTAGCAGGCTGTTGGTGCCAATGACCATCAGACTATGGCCTAGCAATCCGGCTTGTTGCAAACGTTGGCAGAGCTGGGCCACGATGTTGGGCGCAGAGCCTAGGCGCAATGCGGCGTTGATCTTGCTGTGCGTATCCAGCGCGCCCTCTAGTGACTGCATGCGTGCTTTTGACAAGGCTTTGTTCTCGTTAAAGTGTTGCTCAATGGCTTCGGTGGCTTGGCTGCGTACGCCCAACGATTTGGCATTGCCTTTGCGGTCTAAAGTTTTGTACAGGTACTCTTTATCTGCAACCGTCTTCCAGTGCATGCCGCCCACATAGTCTCGCGCCTGCACCGCAGCGTCTTGCCAAGCTGCAAAGGTTTGCTCCGCATCGATTTGCTGCTTTAGCTGGGCTTCGGACAGAGATTGGTACATGTAATTTATCCTTCATATTCTTATTTAAGAGATTTTGAAGGATAAATTTAAGATTGGCAAGGTGTTTTAATAATAGGCCTTATGCTCCCGCCTTCAGTGCCAAAGCCAATTCATACAGCGCATTGCGCGGCTCACCCGTAATATCTGCTGCCAGTTTGACCGCAGTCTTAGTCGGCAGCTCAGCCAGTAGAAGTTGCAGCACGCGCTGGCCTTGGGTGTGTTGGGCGGCCTCTGCTTCGCGCGGGTGGATGATGATAGCGAACTCGCCTTGGGTGCGGTGGGGGTCGGCGGCTAGCCACGCAGTGATGCCGCTGGCGCGCACGGTGGCGATGTCTTCAAACTGTTTGGTCAGCTCGCGGCCTAGGGTGACGTTGCGCTCGCCTAGTGCGGCCAGTGCGGTGGCTAAGGCTTCTATGCGGTGCGGGGCTTCTAGCAGCACCACGGCGCGGGGCTCGGTGGCGATGCTGGTTACTTGGGTGTCGCGCTCTTTGGCTTTGGTGGACAAAAAGCCTTGAAAGATGTAGGCGCCTGTGTCATCCGCGATGCCTGCCACGCTGAGCAATGCGGTGACGCTGCTGGCACCGGGCAGGGGCAGAACGCGCAGGCCTGCGGCGCGCACGTCTGCTGCCAGACGTGCGCCGGGGTCGCTTACTGCCGGTGTGCCTGCGTCGCTCACATAGGCTATGCGCTCGCCTGCGCGCAGGCGGGTGATGATGAGCTGGGCTGCCTCGCGTTCGTTGTGTTCATGCGCGGCCAACAGCGGCTTGGTGATGCCGTATACGCGGAGCATGGCTTGGGTGTGGCGGGTGTCTTCGCAGGCAATGGCATCGACCAAGCCTAGTACGTGCAGAGCGCGCAGGGTGATGTCAGCCAAGTTGCCAATGGGCGTGGCCACTACGTACAGTGCACCTTGCGGGTAGTGCTGCTGCCCAGCGGCGGCATGGGCGGCATCTAGGGCGCTGCTGTAGGATGTGGTCAAAGTAGATGCGTTCAAAGCGTGTCCTGTGCTAGTTGCCCGTTGATTTATAAAGCCCACATCAAACAATCCTATGTTGTCTGCACGCCCTAATCTAAACCCCAAGCCAAGCCTAAGCATAACCACAAAACCCGTGGGTGCGCCAACTACCAAAAAGCTGGGTGATGCGGGTGAAGAAGCTGCTTTAGATTATTTGCAAAAGCAGGGCCTGCGCTTAGTGGTGCGTAATTTTTCAACGCCTGGCCGTGGCGGAGGCGAGGTGGATTTGATCATGCGCACGCCCGATGGCACACTGGTATTTGTGGAGGTGCGCAAACGCAAAAGCAGCTCACACGGCGGCGCTGCAGCCAGCATTAGCTTTACCAAACAACGGCGTATTGTGTTTGCAGCGCGGCACTACATAGCCCGGCTAGCCCGGCTGCCGCCTTGCCGGTTTGACGTGGTTACCCTAGAGGGCGTTGGGGATGGGCAGCGCATTGAATGGCTGCGTGCCGCTTTTGATGCAGCTTAACTAAAATTTCATGCGCCAAGGGTTGCGCTTTTGTACGCCCCGGCGCTTGGTGTGAGTAGCCCCGCGACTGTCCCCCGCCATTTGGGCTCCTTGGTGTCGCTGCGCTACGCACACCAAGGGCCTGGTCTAGCGAAGCCGACCCCTGTGACCGGATAAACAAAGCAGCCAACATCATTTTGCAAAACGTCAATCATGCTTGCAACTTAAGGCCCGGTTACGTATCAAAATGCATAAACCCTAAGACACAAAACTAAACCTGTATCATCACCAATATGCTAGAGCAACGGATTGAAAAACACTTTATTGATAGCGCCGACCTGAAATACCAGGCCGCGCTGGCCTTGTCTAAACCTATTGCACTGGCCACCCAGGCTATTTTGGCCAGTGTCACCAGTGGCGGCAAAGTGCTGGCCTGTGGCAATGGCGGTTCTGCGGCTGATGCGCAGCATTTTGCAGCCGAGTTTGTAGGCCGCTACGAGCGCGAACGGCCTGAACTGGGCGCTATTGCGCTTACCACCGACAGCTCCATCATTACCGCCATTGCCAACGATTACGACTTTAATGTGATTTTTTCCAAGCAAGTGCGGGCGCTGGGTGGCGCGGGCGATGTGCTGCTGGCCATATCGACCAGCGGCAACTCGGCCAACATCATGGCCGCTATTGAAGCGGCGCACCTGCGCGAAATGACCGTGGTGGCACTGACCGGCAAAGGTGGCGGCAAAATAGCCGCTATGCTGCGTGAAACCGATGTGCATATTTGCGTGCCGCACGAGCGCACAGCACGCATACAAGAAGTTCATCTTTTAACCTTGCATTGCATTTGCGACGGCGTTGATGCCATGCTCCTTGGAGAACAGGAATCCCTATGAAAATACCTTTTGCACCTGGCCAACTCGCTCCCGTTGCGCGCTGGCTTAGCATCACTCTGGCCAGCACTTGCCTGGTGGGTACCCTTGCAGGCTGCGTGCCCTTGATCATTGGCGGTGCCATGGTAGGCGGTGCCTTGGTGGCCACTGACCGCCGCACCTCGGGCGCGCAGCTAGAAGACGAAGGCATTGAGCTGCGCAGCAACAGCCGCTTGCGCGCCGCATTAAGCGACGCAGGCCACGTGAACGTGACCAGCTACAACCGCCAAGTGCTGCTGACGGGCGAAGTATCTTCAGAACAAGAGAAAAAGATGGTGGAAGACACCGTAAGCCGGGTGGACAATGTGCAGAAAATCGTCAACGAACTGGCCATCATGCCCGTCACCAGTATTGGCCAGCGCTCGTCTGATGTGCTGATAACCGGCAGAGTACGCGCCGCTTTGGTCGATGCCAAAGACATTTACGCCAATGCTTTCAAGGTAGTCACCGAACGCGGCACCACCCACCTGATGGGCCGTGTGAGCCAGCGCGAGGCTGACCGTGCCACTGACATAGCACGCACCACATCGGGCGTGCAAAAGGTGGTGCGTATTTTTGAGATCATTTCAGAAGAAGATCTCAAAGGCCTGTTGCCGCAGCCCGCTAAACCCAGCAGCAGCCCAGCCGTAGCGCCCAATCCAGGTTAAGCATACCGCCCCTGCTACCTTGCCAAGCCTTTTAGTCTGCGCGTAAGCGGCTGGTGTTTTCGTACCTGACATGTAACCCAATTACTGCGAGAATGCAGTTGGAAGTTTTAGTCAGCTAGGATTAAGCTTTCCGTTAGGCAGTGTTTGCCCGTTTGATTTGCACAGAAGGTCGCTCCATGGAAACCCGTATTCCCCGTCACGCCACAAAAATCGTTGCCACACTAGGCCCTGCCTCTAACACGGTGGAGTTGCTAGAGCAAATGATCAACGCCAAAGTGAGCGTGGTGCGCCTTAACTTTAGCCACGGCACCGCGCAAGACCACATTAACCGCGCCGCGATGGTGCGCGAAGCCGCCCGCCGCACTGGCCGCGAGGTGGCCATCATGGCCGACCTGCAAGGCCCCAAAATCCGCGTGGGCAAGTTCGCCAAAGGCAAAATTATGCTGGAGTCGGGCAAAAAGTTTGTGCTAGACGGCTTGCGCACCGAGCTGGGCGACATTGACGCCGTGGGCCTGGATTACAAAGACCTGCCGCGCGATGTGAAAGCCGGCGACGTGCTGCTGCTCAACGATGGCCTGATCGTGCTGACGGTAGACAGCGTTAAAGGCGAGTCGGTATTTACCACCGTGCGCGTGGGCGGCGAGCTGTCCAACAACAAAGGCATTAACAAACAAGGCGGCGGCCTGACAGCCCCAGCGCTGACCGCCAAAGACATGGACGACATTAAAACCGCCATGTCCTTCCAGGCCGACTATGTGGCCGTGAGCTTTCCGCAAAACGCCACCGACATGGAAATGGCGCGCCAGCTGTGCAATGTGGCCGGGGCTGAGTACAAACACAAACCGGGTTTGATCGCCAAAATCGAGCGCGCCGAGGCCATTCCCCACCTTGAGTCGATCCTTAAAGCCAGCGACGGCATCATGGTGGCGCGCGGCGACTTGGCCGTAGAAGTAGGCAACGCTGCCGTACCTGCCCTGCAAAAACGCATGATCAAAATGGCCCGTGAAATGGACAAGTTCGTCATCACCGCCACCCAGATGATGGAAAGCATGATTACCGCCCCGGTGCCCACCCGCGCCGAGGTCAGCGACGTGGCCAACGCCGTACTGGACGGCACCGATGCCGTGATGCTCAGCGCTGAGACGGCCTCTGGCAAATACCCGCTAGAAACCGTGCAGCAAATGAGCAGCATTTGCGAAGCCGCCGAGCAGGCCGAGTCGGTCGAGCTGGACGCGGACTTTACCGGCAAGCGTTTTACCCGCATTGACCAGGCCATTGCCATGGGCGCGCTGTTTACCGCCCACCATTTGAACGCCAAGGCGATTGTGGCCCTTACCGACAGCGGCTCTACCCCGCTGTGGATGAGCCGCCACCGCATCCATGTGCCCATCTACGCGCTGACCAACAAAGTGTCTACCCAGCGCAAAATGGCCATTTACCGCAATGTGCGCCCCCTGCTGATGGACACCATGGTAGACCGCGACAGCGCCTTGATTCAAGCTGAAAAGCACTTAAAGAAGCGCGGCATTGTGCAGACCGGCGATGTGTATGCCATTACCTGCGGCGAACCCATGGGCGCGCCAGGCGGCACCAATATGCTGAAAATCTGCAACGTAGCCTAATTCGCAGGGACTTGGCCACCTCCTTGGGCGGTCATAAGGTGTAACACGGATACCGTGGCCAAGTCGCCAAATGGCATTTACTATGATTTTAATAGCTGCTCATGCAGCATTTCCTTGGGCGATAGGCCTAAAACACTGTAAATTTATCACACTCTAGCTGCCTGCCAAGACCCGTTAAAATTGTCCTGAGTTACCAACCGGTTACCAACTTTGAGGACTAATATCTTATGGCACTTGTCTCTTTGCGTGAGCTGCTCGACCACGCAGCCGCCCACAGCTACGGCATCCCTGCGTTCAATGTAAACAACCTAGAGCAGGTGCAAGCCATCATGGAGGCCGCCAAAGAAGTGGGCGCTCCGGTCATCATGCAGGCCAGTGCAGGGGCCCGCAAATACGCAGGCGAAGGCTTTTTAAAGCACCTGATTTTGGGCGCCATTGAAAGCTACCCCACTATCCCCGTGGTGATGCACCAAGACCACGGCCAAAGCCCCGAAGTGTGCCAAGGCGCAATCAACCTGGGCTTTAGCTCGGTGATGATGGACGGAAGCCTAGAAGCTGACGGCAAAACCATCGCCAGCTACGACTACAACGTAGCCGTTACCCGCAAAGTGGTGGACATGGCCCACGCGCTGGGCGTGTCGGTCGAAGGCGAGCTGGGCTGCCTGGGCAGCTTAGAAACCATGCAAGGCGACAAAGAAGACGGCCACGGCACCGACGCGGTGATGACCCGCGAGCAACTGCTCACCGACCCCGAGCAAGCGGTAGATTTTGTGCAGCGCACCCAGATAGATGCGCTGGCCATTGCCATTGGCACCAGCCACGGGGCCTACAAATTTACCCGCAAGCCCACCGGCGATATTTTGGCCATCGACCGGGTCAAAGAAATACACCGCCGCCTGCCCAACACCCACTTGGTCATGCACGGCAGCTCCAGCGTGCCGCAAGACCAGCTGGCCATCATTCGCGCGCACGGCGGCAGCATAGGCGAGACCTATGGCGTGCCGGTGCAAGAGATTCAGCGCGCCATCCAGTTTGGGGTGCGCAAAATTAACGTGGACACCGACATTCGCTTGGCCATGACGGCCGCCGTGCGCAAGTACATGGCCGAGAACCCCGACAAGTTTGACCCGCGCGACTTCCTCAAACCCGCTAGAGAAGCCGCCAAGCAAATCTGCATGCAGCGCTACCGCGAGTTCGGCTGCGAAGGCCAGGGCAGCAAAATCAAAGGCCACAGCCTGCAAGTGGTGGCAGCGCAGTATGCCAAGGGCGGGTTGAAGTAAGTAGTTCGGGCGGTTTCCTCGCGCAGGCTTCGCGTCTTAAGCTTCGCGGCTTAGGCTTCGCGCACGCGCACGCGCACGCGCATACGGTGTTTGGCGTAGGCCACAGGCCGCAGCAGCGCGCGTTCTGAACCGCATTGGCAAGCTGCGATAATTCAATTTCTACCCTTGTCGTAGTAAATTTTCAGCGCGAGATATTTTTGTGACTACTTCTGCCGCCTCTTCTTTGCACACCTCCACCATCACCTCCCACCCCTTGCTGGCACGCGGCAAAGTGCGCGACAACTACGCTGTGGGCCACGACCGTATTTTGATGATTGCCAGCGACCGATTGAGCGCGTTTGACGTGATCATGGGCGAGCCTATTCCGGGCAAAGGTGCGCTGCTGACGCAGATGGCGCTGTTTTGGTTTGCCAAACTGGGGGCTTTGTGCCCTAACCACCTGACCGGCGATGCGCCAGAAAGTGTGGTTACCGAGGCCGAGCTGCCCCAGGTGAAAGACCGCGCCATGCTGGTCAAACGCCTCACGCCCTTGCCGGTAGAAGCCGTGGTGCGCGGCTACTTGGCCGGTAGCGGCTGGGCCGAATACCAGCACAGCCAGTCGGTGTGCGGCGTGGCTTTGCCTCCAGGTTTGCGCAACGCGTCTAAGCTGCCAGCACCTATTTTTACCCCCGCAGCCAAAGCGGCCATGGGCGAGCATGACGAGAACATTTCTTTTGACCAGATGGTAGCGGTAGTGGGCGCGCCACTGGCCGCGCAAATCAAGGCTGTTAGTTTGGCCATTTACCAAGCGGCAGCGGCTTTTGCGCTCACCAAGGGCATCATCATTGCCGACACCAAGTTTGAGTTTGGCCTGGACGCGGACGGCACCTTGACCTTGATGGACGAGGTGCTGACCCCCGACAGCTCCCGTTTTTGGCCCTTTGACACCTATGCCGAGGGCAGCAATCCGCCCAGCTACGACAAGCAGTTTGTGCGCGACTGGCTAGAAACCGCCCAGGTCAAGGGCAAAGCGTGGGACAAAACTGCCCCCGCACCCAGCCTGCCAGCCCATGTGATAGAGCACACCGCTGCCAAATACCGCGAGGCGTTGCAAAGGCTTACTGGCTAAATGCCATGTTTATGGGATGGGCAAGCAGGGCTTAAATCTCTACACTGGCTGCATATTAGTTAGTCCACCCAGGTGGATGCAATCTGCCAAATGCAGAGCCTTAACCCGAGAGTTTGTATGCGCCATCTTTTCAATGCCCCCCAACAGCCCCGTCAGCCCCAGAGCACCCGCGCTGCAACCTGCGCCCAAGCTTGCATAGCCGCCATGGCTTTGGCCACCAGCTTTGCTGCCAGCAGCCTGGCCAGTGCGCAAACCGCCAGCCAAGCTGCGGCCAACCTTGAAGGGCAATGCATCTTGGCTGGCCGGCTGGACAGCAACCAGCGCTGGGCACCGCAAGCACGCGGTATAGAGCTGATGGACGCAGCCGGCAAGCGCATTACAGACTCCAGCAAGGCGGCGCTGGCCAGCGTGAAGCAGGTGCGCATCAGCAGCCCAGCTTTGCTCTCAGAGTGCAATGGTAACCAAGCCTTAACCCAAGGCGACAGTTTGGCCAAGGCCCCAAAATCTACCACCCAAGCAGTGGCTGCAGGTGCTAGCCCCTTGGCGGTGCAAGCCGTGGGCTTTCCGCCGTTGCAAGTGGGCGGCGAGCTGGTGGAACTGCGTTTAAGCGTAGGGCCAGAGCGCACCATAGCGCTCACACGTTGAAAAGGAGCGGTTCTTTACACCTAGGTTCGGGGTAAGGTAGTTGAGCCGACTACAATGGTGGCAGCAAGATTCATGCCGCCATGCCACACCATAATTTTTTCCCTTTGCAACGCCTGCTGACCCTCGCCTTGTGCCTAACGCTGTTACACACTGCTACATGGGCTGAAAAAGCCGACAAAGCCAAACCCATGAACGCCGAGGCGGATGCCTTGCGCTATGACGACCTTAGGCAAACCAGCGTTTTTACCGGCAATGTGGTCATTACCAAAGGCAGCATGATTTTGCGCGGCGCACAGGTAGAAGTGCGCCAAGACCCTGAGGGGTTTCAGTTTGGTACCGCCACTGAAAAAGCCGGTAAACGGGCCTTTTTCAGGCAAAAGCGCGATGCCACCACCAATGGCCTGGAAGAGTGGATTGAAGGCGAAGCAGAAACTATTGTCTACGACGGCAAAGGCGACACCGTAACACTGGCTAAAAATGCCGTACTGCGCCGCTACAAAGGCGCACTGGTGAGCGACGAAACCTCGGGCAGCCAAATTGTGTACAACAATTTAACCGATGTGTTTACTGTGGTGGGTGGCGCAGCCAACGCCAGCCCCGGCAACCCCACGGGCCGCGTGCGCGCCATGATCACGCCCAAAGACACCACCAGCGTCCCTGCGCCCGCCAGCCCGGCGCCCAAGTTGCGGCCTAGCACCACAATCGGCGGGGACGCTAAGTGAGCGCGCCTACCGCCCCCAGCCCGCCCACAGCCCAGCCGCATGCCCACGAACATGCCCACGAACATGTGCATGAGCATGCCAACTCAGCCCCGCACAGCTTAAGTGCCACAGGCCTGCAAAAATCCTATGGCGCACGCAAAGTTGTTAAAGACGTATCGCTGTCGGTAGCGCAGGGCGAGATTGTGGGCTTGCTGGGCCCCAACGGTGCGGGCAAAACTACCTCGTTTTACATGCTGGTGGGGCTCTTGCGGGCCGATGCTGGGCAGATCACCATCAACGGCCAGCGGGTAGAGCGCCTGCCCATCCACCGCCGTTCACGCCTGGGCCTGAGCTATTTGCCGCAAGAAGCCTCGATTTTTCGTAAGCTGACCGTGGCAGAGAACGTGCGCGCCGTGCTAGAGCTGCAGCGCGACGCGCAGGGCAAGCCTTTGGCTAAAGCCGTCATCCAAGAACGCTTGATGGCCCTGCTGCAAGACCTGCGGGTAGAGCAGCTGCACGACTCACCCGCGCCTGCACTTTCAGGCGGAGAGCGCAGGCGGGTAGAGATTGCCCGGGCCTTGGCCACCGAACCCCAGTTTATTTTGCTGGACGAACCGTTCGCAGGCATTGACCCGATTGCCGTGATCGAGATCCAGCGCATCATCAGTTTTTTAAAATCACGCGGTATCGGGGTGTTAATTACCGACCATAACGTGCGTGAAACTTTGGGCATTTGCGACCACGCCTACATCATTAACGACGGCCATGTGCTGGCCCAAGGCACCCCTGCAGAAATCGTCGACAACGCCGATGTCCGCCGGGTGTATTTGGGCGAACACTTTCGCATGTAGCTGATGGCCCCCACGCTCCTCACTTCGTGTAGTTCGCTGCCCCCCGAGGGGGCGCGCAAGCTTTGGGGCGGCCCGGCGGCTTGCTGGGCCCCCACGCTATGAGACAAGGCCTTAGCCTGGGTGTTTCTCAGCACCTGGCACTTACCCCGCAGCTGCAGCAGTCTATCCGGTTGCTGCAGTTGTCTACGCTGGAGCTGGCGCAAGAAATTGAGCAGATGCTGCAAGACAACCCTTTCTTAGAACAAGACAGTGCAGAGCTAGGCTTTGAAGAGGCCTTGCAAGCCGAGCGTGCGCAGCAGCTGCAAACCCAGGCCCAAGCCCAAGCCGATACGGCGCAAGAGTTTGACTGGCAGCAAAGCAGCGACACCCCGATGGGCACGGCAGACACTGGCACCGACAGCAGCAAAAGTGACAGCGTAAGCAGTGACAACACAAGCAACGACAACGCAAGCAGTGACACCACCCCGGAGGCCAGCATGGCTGATGACTGGGAAGGCGAAGGCAGCCACGATGTTGCCGCAGACGATGCCGAATGGGGCAACGACGCACCCGCCCGAACCAACAACAACGACAGCAACGACGATGTCGATGCAAGTAGCCTAAGCGCCCAGCACATCAGCCTGCAAGACCACTTGCACCGCCAAGCGCTGGGCCTGCGCCTGGGCGACGAAGACCGCGCAGCGCTGATGTTTTTGATTGAATCTCTCAATGACGACGGCTATATTGAAGACCACCTGGAAGACTTGGCCGAAAGCCTGGGCGCAACCACGCTGGACGATGTGGAAGAGCTGGTGCAGCGCTTTACGGTAGCGCGCAAACTGCTGCAGTGCATGGAGCCAGCAGGCGTGGGCGCGGCCACATTGGCCGAATGCCTGACCCTGCAACTGCGGGCACTGCCCGCGCATACTGCGGGGCAAGCTGCCGCGCTGGCCATTTGCAAACAGCCACTGGACTTGCTGGCCCGCCGCGACACCAAGCGCCTGGCCAGCCTGTGCGTGTGCAGCGTAGACGACATTAAAACCGCCATCGGTTTGATCGCCCAGCTTGACCCTAAACCCGGCCGCCAGTTTGCCGACGTAGAGCGCAATATTATTGTGCCCGATGTGCTGATTACCTCGGTGGGGCGCGGCGCGCACATCAAGTTCAAAGCTACTCTGAACCCCACCGTGATGCCGCGCCTGAAAGTGCACGACATTTATGCGCAGGCTTTAAAAGGCGGCAAATCAGACAGCCACGCCTCACTACAAGGCCGCCTGCAAGAGGCGCGCTGGTTTATTAAAAATATCCAGCAGCGCTTTGACACGATTTTGCGGGTGAGCAATGCCATTGTGGAGCGCCAGCGCAACTTTTTTGCCCACGGTGCGCTGGCCATGCGCCCGCTGGTGCTGCGCGAGATTGCCGACGAACTGGGCCTGCACGAGTCCACCATCAGCCGCGTCACCACGGCCAAATACATGGCCACACCGTATGGCACCTTTGAGCTGAAATACTTTTTTGGCTCGGCCCTGAACACCGAAACCGGTGGCAATGCGTCCAGCACGGCGGTGCGCGCTTTGCTGCAACAACTGATCGCCGCCGAAGACCGCAAAAAGCCCTTGTCAGACAACGCACTGGCCGATATGCTGAAAGAACAAGGCATCGAATGCGCACGCCGCACGGTGGCCAAATACCGCGAAGCCTTGCGCATCGCGCCCACCCATTTACGCAAAGCGCTCTGAGCCTTAAAGCCCTCCAAGCTTTGCACCCGCGCAGATAAGCCAACAGGTACGTACCATGTCCATGAACCATCTTCAATTATTTTTACCCTGCGCAGGCGGCGTAGAAGAGCTGCTGGGCCACGAGGTGCATGGCATTACCCAGCAGCCTGTCAGCGTGGTGCGCGGCGGCGTGATGCTAGAGGCCTCGTGGCGCGACGTAATGCAGCTTAACCTGTGGAGCCGCTTGGCCATGCGCGTGATGGTGCAGCTGCAAAGCCGCCCCTACCGCAACGAGAAAGACCTGTACGACGCGGCCAGCGACGTGGCTTGGGAGCTGTGGTTTACCAACAAAAACACGTTCAAGATTGACATGACCTCGCAGCACAGCCCGCTTAAAAGCCTGAACTTTGCGGCGCTGACCATCAAAGACGCTGTGGCCGACCGCTTTCGCCACAAATCAGGCGCGCGGCCCGATGTGGACACCCATTGGCCGCATGTGCGCATCCATGCCCACCTGAACACCGACACCGTTACGCTGTACATCGACACCAGCGGCGAACCTTTGTTCAAGCGTGGCTGGCGGCAAGACAAAGGCGACGCACCCCTGAAAGAAACCTTGGCCGCCGCCATGCTGGCCGCCAGCGGCTGGCAACCCGAGCAGCCGCTGTACGACCCTTGCTGCGGTAGCGGCACCATCGCCATCGAGGCCGCCCAAATGGCACTGAACATTGCCCCCGGCCTGCTGCGCCCGTTTGCGTTTGAGCGCTACTTGCCGTTCCAGTCGCATGTGTGGGAGCTCATCAAACAGCAAGCTGCCCAAGCTGCCTTGCCTGGCCCGGCCAATGCACCAGAGATCACCATTTTTGGCAGCGATGTAGCCCACCGCATGGCCGACTTTGCCCAGCGCAACGCCGAGCGCGCAGGCGTAGCCCACGCGGTGCAGCTGCGCGGTGGCGACGCGCTGCAGCGCATGCCGCCTTGCGCCGTCAGCGCCACGGTGAAACCGGTGATGATGATCAACCCGCCGTATGGCGAGCGCATTGACGTGGCCGGCATCGCCGCCAAACAAGGCATAGATGCAGACGACTTTTTTGTGCAACTGGCCACCCACTGGAAAACCCATTTTGACGGCTGGACCGCCTGGATACTGGCCCCCGACATGAAGCTGCCTGGCCGCATGCGCCTGAAAGAATCGCGCCGCGTGCCCATGTGGAACGGCCCGATTGAATGCCGCCTGTTCAAGTTTGACGTGCAAGGCCGCAGGCCACCGACTGACAAAGACGTACCGCCCGCCAAGCCCGCAGCCTACGGCGACGCTGACTAGCCATGGGCACTGGGGCAGACGCAGGCAGTGACACCGACACCGACACAGCGCTGGTGGTGCTAGACACCAATATTGTTTTAGACCTGTTTATTTTCAACGACCCGCGCTGCGCTGTGCTGCGCCGCGCGCTGCAAGACCAGCGTGTGCAGTGGATCAGCCAGCCCGTGATGCGTGATGAGCTAGAACGGGTGCTGGCCTATGCCCATCTGCAGCCGCGCATGGCGCATACACAAGTAGCTGCCAGCGATGTACTGGCCCAGTTTGACAGGTACGCCCAGCTGCTCAGCATAGCGCCACGCGCGGTGTATGTGTGCAAAGACGCTGACGACCAAAAGTTCATTGACCTGGCAGTAGCGCACCGCGCGGCCTTGGTAAGCAAAGACAAGGCAGTGCTGTGCATGCGCAAACGCTTAGCCACCTTGGGGGTTGCCGTGGCTGTGCAGTGGGTTGCGCCAGAAGCTGCGGCTGTGGCTGCGGCTGTGGTTGTTTAGGCCTTACTACGCTTTTAATAGCTGCTCATGCAGCATTTACTTGGTCGAGAAGGCTAGTTGCTCAATAAAAATCAGACCGCAGCAACGCATCCACCAGCTTTACCGCATAGGGCCCCGCTACATCCCGTACAAACGCGGGGAAATCAATGTGCGCCGTAGCGTCTGCCCGGTCTGATATGGTGCGCACAGCCACATAGGGTACAGCGTAGTCATGGCATACCTGCGCTACGGCTGCGCCTTCCATCTCTACGCACAACGCATCGGGCAATGCGCCACGCAAAGCTGCGGCTTGTGCCGCACTGCAAACAAAACGGTCTCCGCTGGCAATTAAACCGGTATGTATTTTGATGGCTTTTAGGCCACTGGCCCAAGGAAATGCTGCACGAGCAGCTATTAAAACAGAAGCATGCAAGGCGGTATCTGCGGCAAACCGCGCCAGCCCGTACAGCGGCACCTCGTAACGCGCAAACAGCGGGGATGCGTCCATGTCGTGCTGCAAGTAGTGCGCGCCCACCACCACGTCGCCCACCTGCACTTGCGCTGCCAAGCCACCAGCTACGCCGGTAAAAATGATGCGCTCTGCACCAAAATGCTCTACCAGCGCGGTGGCTGTGGTGGCCGCAGCAACTTTGCCAATACGCGACAGTGCCAGTATGACGGGTTTGCCGTGCAGCAGGCCTTGGTGAAATTCTCGCCCTGCGCGCTGGCTGGTGCGCACTTGGCTTAGCAGCGCCAGCAGGCCCGCTTGCTCTTCGGGTAGGGCGCTAAGGATGGCTGTCGTCATAGAGGCTGAATTTAGAAAGGTAAAAAAATAGCGGCTCAATGCCGCTATCTTGCACACAGGTAATGCAGTTTACTTCTTGTCGCGCAGCTCGCGGCGCAAAATTTTGCCCACAGGGGTTTTAGGCAAGTCGGTGCGAAACTCCACTACTTTGGGTTGCTTGTAGCCGGTTAAGTTGGCGCGGCAGTAATCGCGCACTTGGGCCTCGCTCAGACTCGGGTCTTTTTTCACAATCACCAGCTTCACAGCTTCGCCGGTTTTTTCATCGGCTACGCCCACCACAGCGCATTCCATTACGCCGGGCAGTTGGGCCACCACGTCTTCCACCTCGTTGGGGTAGACGTTAAAGCCGCTGACCAGCACCATGTCTTTTTTGCGGTCCACAATTTTAAAATAACCACGTGCGTCTACGGTGCCAATGTCGCCGGTTTTAAAGTAACCGTCGGCGGTCATTGACTTGGCGGTTTCTTCGGGCAGCTGCCAGTAGCCCGCCATCACCTGCGGGCCTTTGATGGCGATCTCGCCGGGCTGGCCCGTAGCCACTTCCACGCCGTCGTCGTCCAGGCACTTAAGGTAGGTGCTGGGCAAGGGCAGGCCAACGGTGCCGCTGTAGGCGGTACTGTTGGTAGGGTTGCAGGTGGCCGAGGGTGAGGTTTCAGACAAACCATAGCCTTCGCAAATGGAGCAACCGGTTTTTTCTAGCCACAGCTTGGCCACTGCGCTTTGCACTGCCATGCCGCCGCCCACCGATATTTTCAAATGGCTCCAGTCCACGTTGTTGAAATCAGGGTGGTTTGCCATGCCGTTGAACAAGGTGTTAACCGCAGGAAAGCTGTTGATTTTGTACTTGGCCAGCTCTTTGAACATCGCTGGAATATCGCGCGGGTTGGCTATTAAGATGCCTCTGCTGCCCATGCGCATGCCAAGCATCATGCTACAGGTGAATGCAAAAATATGGTACAGCGGCAAGGCTACTACACCCACCAATTGCGCGCCTTCGGGCAGTAGTTTGACGGCGGGCTCGTTCCAGACCTCAGACTGCAGCACGTTGGCAATCACATTGCGGTGCAGCAGCACGGCACCTTTGCTCACGCCGGTGGTGCCGCCGGTGTACTGCAGCACAGCAACATCATCAGGTTTAAGCTGGGGCTTCTTCAAACTACCGCTGGTACCTTTGGCTACGGCATCGTTAAAACGCACCGCACCGGGCAGTTGGTAGGCGGGCACCATTTTTTTAACATGGCGCACCACGTAGTTCACCACGCTGCCTTTGAGCAAACCCAAGCGGTCACCCATCGCAGCCAAAACAACATGCTTGATGCCTGTGGCTTTGATGCACTGCTCAAGCGTAGTGGCAAAGTTTTCGATGATGACGATGGCTTTGGCACCAGAATCTTTGAGCTGGTGCTCTAGCTCGCGCGGGGTGTACAGCGGGTTGACGTTCACCACCACACAGCCTGCACGCAAGATGGCAGCCACTGCAATAGGGTACTGCGGTACGTTGGGCATCATGATGGCAACCCGGTCGCCTTTGGCCAAACCCAGGCCTTGCAAATAGGCGGCAAAGGCGCGGCTTAAGGAGTCAGTTTGCGCAAATGTGGTGTCTTTGCCCATAAAGCTGTAGGCTACGCGGGAGGCGTACTTTTGAAAGCTCTCTTCCATCAAACCTACCAGTGAGCTGTAGAGGTTGGGGTCTATATCGGCAGGCACGCCTTCGGGGTAAGACGCTAGCCAGGGGCGGTTATTCATATTTTTTTCCCAACATGTACGAAGTTAAACAACGCTTTATTGTCCTTGTAAGCCACCACGCTACGTAGTGGGGTTTCCCTAATCAGCCGTGCTGCGCGCTGTACTTTTCCTGCGCACAGCGGCAAAAAACAATAAAAAAAGCCAACCCGCAGGTTGGCTTTTTTGAAAGGCAGAGGCTGCGGCTTATTCGATGGCTTTCACCATATCTTCCACCACTTTTTTCGCATCGCCAAAAACCATCATGGTTTTGTCCATGTAGAACAACTCATTGTCCAGGCCAGCGTAACCCGCCGCCATAGAGCGCTTGTTTACGATGATGGTTTTGGCCTTGTAGGCTTCTAAAATCGGCATGCCGTAAATGGCGCTGCCTTTGATCATGGCCGCAGGGTTCACCACATCGTTGGCTCCCAAAATAATAGCCACGTCGGCCTGGCCAAACTCGCCGTTAATGTCTTCCATCTCATGGACTTGGTCATACGGTACTTCGGCCTCGGCCAGCAGCACGTTCATGTGGCCCGGCATCCGGCCTGCTACCGGGTGGATAGCGTACTTCACAATAATGCCTTTGGCCGTAAGCTTGGCTGCCAGTTCTTTGACGGCATGCTGTGCACGCGCTACTGCCAGGCCATAGCCGGGCACAATGACCACGGTTTCGGCGTTGCCCAGTACAAAAGCGGCATCGTCTGCGCTGCCCGTTTTAACCGGGCGCTGCTCTTTGGTGCCGCTGGCCGCAGTGGTTGCCTCGCCACCAAAGCCACCCAAAATCACGTTAAAGAAACTGCGGTTCATGGCCTTGCACATGATGTAGGACAAAATTGCACCAGACGAGCCCACCAGCGAGCCCGCAATGATCAGCATGCTGTTGTTCAAGCTAAAGCCAATGCCTGCCGCCGCCCAACCCGAGTAGCTGTTGAGCATCGACACCACCACCGGCATGTCCGCACCGCCAATGGGGATGATGATCAGCACGCCCATGACAAATGCCATGGCCGTGGCAATCGCAAAGTACAGCGGGTCGCCAGAGAAGGTGAACATCACCACATTGGCCAGCAAGATCAAACCCAAAATTAAATTAAGCTTATGCTGCCCGGCAAACTGCACGGGAGCGCCTTGGAACAAGCGAAACTTGTAGGTGCCGGAGAGCTTGCCAAACGCAATCACCGAGCCGCTGAAGGTGATGGCACCAATCACCGAGCCCAGTGCGAGCTCTAGGCGGTTACCTGCCGGAATGGCCATGCCCTTGGCGGCGATTTGAAAAGCCCAAGGCTCTACCACCGCAGCTATAGCAATGAACACCGCTGCCAAGCCAATCATGCTGTGAAAAAACGCCACCAGTTCAGGCATTTTGGTCATCTCTACTGTCTTGGCGCGGTACGCGCCGTAGCCACCACCGGCTACCAAGCCCAGCAGCACCCAGCCCATGCCCACCAGGTTGCCACTGGCGAGCTGCACTATCAGCGCGGCTGTGGTCAGCGCGGCAATCGCCATGCCGATCATGCCAAACAAATTGCCCCGAATGGACGTGGTGGGGTGGCTCAAGCCTTTAAGCGCTTGGATAAAACACACTGAAGCTACCAGGTACAGCAGCGTGACAAGGTTCATGCTCATTATTTGCTCCCCTCAATTTGCGCAGGGGCTTTCTTTTCTTTTTTGCGGAACATCTCTAGCATGCGCCGGGTGACCAGGAACCCACCAAACACATTCACCGCCGCCAGCGCTACCGCCAGCACGCCCATGGTTTTGCCCAGGTTGGTTTCAGTCAGCGCAGCGGCCAGCATGGCGCCCACAATCACAATCGCCGAAATCGCGTTGGTCACCGCCATCAGCGGTGTATGCAGTGCAGGCGTTACCGTCCACACCACGTGGTAGCCCACGTAGATGGCCAGCACAAAAATAATCAGGTTAAGGATGGTGGGGGATACGATGTCCATGGGTGTTCCAAGAGTCAGTTTTTAAATTCGATGGGCGGTATAACCAGCTTGCCAGAGAAAGACATGACGCTGCCTTTGGTCGCTTTTTGCAGGCTTTGCGCCCAGAGCACCATTTGTGCATCAATGCCAGCTGGCAGTGCCTCTGTAAATTCGCCACTCGTGCCCGCAAAATTAGGGGCCAGCAAAGCTATCACAGTGGCGTTGCTTCCATTCCCGTTTGAATATTGGGTTCTTACAGCACGTAGACTTTTTGGCAAGCTGATCTTTTCTTCTTTTAAAACGTTAACAGCTTGGGGGATGAAATTTTTAAGCAAACTCTCGCTGCCGAACGGCTTAAGTACGCGCATGCATTCCAAATAACGTTCATTGTTGCCGGTATTACCTTGGGCAAAAGAGTCTGCGTTGCTATCACATTTGGGTGTGTAAACCATGCGCGCGTTGGTCATGTCCAGCCCACTGGATGTAGCCTTTACTGCTAGCAAACCCAACAGTTCATTTTTAGCAGACACCTTGATAAAAATCTTTGTCTCGCTGTCCATCTTGCCGCCGGCGGAGCCTCCGACGATGACACCTTTGTCCTCTACGCTTTTGACTTGCCAGCTATCATCAAGCTGCTGTACGGTTGCACGTCCTACGGACACATCACTTGCCCACGCTGGTAAGCAGACCATAGCAGTACAAACCAAAAATACTTTCCCTGCATTTTTCATAGCGCACTCCTTTATTTACGTTTCACCTCACCGCCTTGTGTCATCAAACACGCAGCCACGATATCGTCTTCCATGTCGATTTTCAGCTCGCTGTCTTTAGGCAAGATTAGCTTTAAAAAATCCAGCACGTTGCGTGCGTACAAGGCGGAGGCATCGGCCCCTACCAAAGCGGGCAAATTTGTCTCGCCCACAATAGTGACACCGTGTTTAACCACCGTTTTGTCAGCCTCAGACAGGGGGCAGTTGCCACCTACACCACCGGGGCCTTTGCCAGCGGCAATGTCCACGATCACCGAGCCGGGCTTCATGGACTTGACCATCTCTTCGGTAATTAACGTGGGGGCTGCACGGCCGGGGATCAGCGCGGTAGAAATCACAATATCGGCCAGCGCTACGCGCTTGGCAACTTCTACCGCCTGGCGTGCCAGCCAGCTGGGCGGCATGGGTTTGGCGTAGCCACCTACGCCCACGGCGGCTTCTTTTTCCTCAGGTGTATCGTAAGACACGTCAATAAACTTGCCGCCTAACGATTCAATTTGCTCTTTCACGCTGGGGCGCACGTCAGACGCTTCGATCACTGCGCCCAAGCGTTTGGCGGTGGCAATGGCCTGCAAGCCTGCCACACCCACGCCCAAAATCACCACGCGCGCTGCTTTGACCGTGCCCGCTGCGGTCATCAGCATAGGGAAAAAGCGTTGGTACTTGTCAGCCGCCACCATCACGGCTTTGTAGCCCGCAATGTTGGCCTGCGAAGACAGCACGTCCATGCTTTGCGCGCGGGTGGTGCGTGGTGCCGCCTCCAGGGCAAAGCCGGTCACACCGGCGGCGGCCAGCGCGGCCAAGCCGTCGGCATCAAACGGGTTAAGCATGCCCACCAAGGTGGTGCCTGCGCCCATCAAGGCCAGCTCTTGGGCCAGCGGTGCGCGTACTTTAAGCACCAGTGGGCAGGCAAAGGCCCCGGCTGCATCGCTGATTTGGGCACCGGCGGCCTCAAAAGCGGCATCGGTCACGCTGGCAGCGGTGCCTGCGCCACTTTGCACCACGATGGTATGGCCTTGGGCGGTGAGTTTTTTAGCTGTTTCAGGGGTCACGGAGACCCGTGTTTCGCCTGCAAGTATTTCGGCTGGTACGCCAATCCGCATGCTGGTCTCCTCGGTAAAAGTAAGAAATATTTATTGACTAGGAGCTTACACGAGTTTGCGCGCCTTTTACAAAGCGCTAACCCTTGTTGGCACGCTACTTTGGCATCCATGCGCCAGCGGGGATGGTGCTTTTGCATAATACGCAGATGACAACCCCAACCACCACCCTGCCCACTGAGCGTTTTAAACCCAGCGTGACCGTGGCCGCCGTGATTGAGCGTGCGGGCCTGTTCCTGCTGGTAGAAGAGCACACACCCGAGGGCCTGCGGCTGAACAACCCTGCTGGGCACCTAGACCCCGGCGAGAGCCCGCAAATGGGCTGCGTGCGCGAGACGCTGGAAGAAACCGCCCATCCGTTCACCCCCACTGCGTTGGTGGGCGTGTATTTGTCACGTTTTCACCGGCCTGCGCGTGCTGGGGCAGCGGCCCAAGACATTACCTATGTGCGGTTTGCTTTTTGCGGCACCGTGGGCGAACCCATTGCAGGCCAACCGCTGGACACTGGCATCGTGCGCACGCTGTGGATGCACCCCGACGAAGTGCGCGCCAGCAGCGCACGCCACCGTAGCCCGCTGGTGTTGCAGTGCATGGAAGACTATTTGCGGGGGCAGCGCATTGCGCTGGAGATGGTGGTGACGGATGCTTCTGTAATGGGCTAAATACCATGCTTTAGGTCTATCGCCCAAGGAAATGCTGCACGGGTAGCTATTGAATTTGTAGTATCTTGGTTTGTTTCTGCTTAGTGTGTTTAACAGCCCGTGGCAATGCTTTTGTACCTTGTTCACCTTGGTCGGGCGACGGGACATGTTATTTGCAAACTTCCGCGAATCACGCGCAGGTAACCGAAGTATTTGCCCGTTTGGAAGTACGACGCGCCTTCGCTCCAGTTTGAAAATAACACGCTCCCATCGCTTCTCCCTGGCAAATTTGGTAGGTGAAGGCACGTGGGGCTGTCGAATGTGGCGGTTACCGGCAATGCAGTAACCCAAGACCGGGGACACGCAGGTCTACGTTTGTAACTGCAACCTAAACCTTGACCCTCGCGCATTAAATGTCCCCCAAACCAAACCGGCAAAGCGCTGATTGAGTGTGGCCTTGATGAAAATCTGGAAAAAGGCGCGTCGTACTACCAAACGGGCAA
>JAYWGO010000063.1:0-22928 GCA_043778205.1 Polaromonas sp.
ACCAAACGGGCAAATACTCAGGTGGCCTGCGCGTGATTCGCGGAAGTTTGCAAATAACATGTCCCGTCGCCCGACCAAGGTAAATAGACCTACAAAAGCGTTGCCACGGGCTGCTAAAACACCTCAGTCAAACAAACCAAGAAACTACAAAATACATAGCTACCCATGCAGAATTTCCTTGGGCCATAAGGCTATTTAGCTCAAAAATACACTCTCTACACAGTACCCATGCAAATAGCAAATCCCGCCGCAGGCCGAAGCTGTTAAGGCAGTTCAGCATCGCCCATGCGCGCCACAATGGTTTGTGCACGGCTGCTGAGGTAGGCTGAGTTGGGTACTTTTTCAAAGAATTTAGGCCGCGGCAGCATCACTGCCAAACGCGCGGCTTCGGTGGCCGTCAGCTGTGCGGCGGGCTTGCGAAAGTAGCGCTGCGCTGCCGCTTCTGCGCCAAAAACGCCCTCGCCCCACTCCACGCTGTTGAGGTAAATTTCTAAAATGCGCTGTTTTGGTAGCAGCAGCTCAATGGCCAAGGTCAGTACAAACTCTTGGCCTTTGCGCAGCAAGGTTCGCTCGCCCGACAGAAACAAGTTTTTGGCCAATTGCTGTGAGATGGTAGAGCCGCCGATGACCTTGGGGATTTTAGTTTTGCCATTTTTGCTGCGCTTAATGGCCTGCTCCTCGGCCCTTGCATTTTTCTTCCAGGCACTCTCTAGCGCATCCCATTCCACACCGCCATGGTAAATAAAATCGCCATCTTCGCTGGCTATCACCGCGCGCTTAAGATTGCCTGAAATGGCTTCATAAGGCACCCATGTTTGCTTCCACGCAAAGGGTTTCTCGGCCAGGTTAAGCACACGCCAGGCCTCTGAGCGCTCAAATGCAGTGGACTGCGGGTCCAGTACCAGCATGGTGGCAATGCGCAGCACAAAAAATAGCTGCAGCGCTAGCAAGGCCACTAGCACCATACCGAACCAACGCAAGGCTATTTTCAGCATACCAATGCTTGGGCTTAGCGCGGCGCAGTGAGCTTGGTTTCAAGCGTCTCGTCGCGGGTGAACTTAAAGCGTGAAACCACCACAATTTGGTCTGCGCGCGCGCGCATGGCATCGCTAAAACGGCCAAACGGGCCCGCGCTGCGCGCAATAGTTTGCGCGCGGCGGTCTAGGGTGAGGTTGCCTGAGGTTTCGACCACCTGGGTTTCTAGCACGCGCCCGTCGTAGTTCACGGTCACAATCATGGTCAGCTCGCCATACAGCTTGTTACCTGCAGCTTCGGGGAAGTTTTGTGTGCCCCGGTCTTCAATCTTACGGCGCAGGCCGTCGTAGTACACAGCGTAGGCTTCCTCTCGCGTGGCGGGGCTGATGTAGCGTTTTTTGGGCCGCGCGTTCTCTTCGTTGATGCGTTTTTCAATTTCTGCCAGTAAGCGCATGAGCTGTCTGCGCTTTTCTTCTTGGGTTGCTGCGTCTGCGTTCAAAGCCGCTTGCTTAGGGTCAGGCACGGGCAGCGACGCGAGCTGCTTTTTAATTTGCGCTAACAGCATGGTTTGCTGCTCTTGCAAGGTTTCTAGCTTGCGCTGGGCTTCTTCAGAAGCATCGCCAATCTCGCTGAGCGCGCTGGGTGGCAGTGGGGTGGTGGCGCGGCCTTTGTCGGTATCGCCGCCGCCTGCCAATGAGGCCTGGGCGATGGCTTTGGCCATGTCGGGGCGCTCGTTGGATTTAGCGTTTACCAAGATGACTTCAAGCGGTGTGTCTTGAAAAATGCGGTTAAACCGCTCGGGGTCTACAAAACGCACTGTCAGTAAAGCAGCGTGCAAAAGCACTGACACGCCCAAAGCGATAGACAGCGTGCTGAGGTTTTTCAGGTACTTCACAATGCGGGCTTGTAGGTGCTGACGGTCTGCTAGGCAAGGTCTGCGGGGCTGTCTGCAGGGCCATCTGGAGCACCTTCTGCGGCATCACTTAAGTCCATGGCAATGGCAATCGGGCCAGCACCAGCGTCTGCATCATCGTCCTGCGCATCGGCATCGCTAGCACTTTGCGCATCAGGGGTGTCCAGTCGCTCAAGCAAGGTGCCCGAAATATCCAAGCTGATCAAGTCTACCGCGCCCAGCTTAACGCGTACTTTGCTGCCGCGTGGCACGTCGTAAGTACCCACTACCGGCAGTACCAACGGAATACCGTCGGCACGTACCATGCCTTCTTTGAACACCACGCCTACAATTTCTTGCAGGCTTTGCTGCTGCACGTACTTGAGCGTCCAGTAACGCTCCATCCCGTTTTGGAACCCGTTGTAGGCGGTATACGCCGCGTCAAAACTCGAAATAATGCCAAACAGCTCGGCATCTTTGGGTTTGAACGGTGCAGCCAATGCCGCCGTGCTGCCGTAGCGCGCACAGGCGATGATTTGCCACTGGTTGACCATGTCGGTGTAGCGGCGCAGAGGCGATGTGCTCCATGCATAGCTGGGCACGCCCAAGCCTGCATGGGGCAGCGCTTTGGTACCCATGCGCACTTTCACACCAGGTGCTAAGCTGGCTTGGCTGCGGTAAATACCGGGCACACCCAGGCTGGCTAACCACTGGCCCCAGGTGCTGTTGGCCAAGATCATGGCCTCGGCCACCATAAGGTCTAGCGGCGCGCCGCGCCTGCGGGTGCTGATGGCTACGGTCTCATCGCCCTGCAAGCCCACGGCATCGCCTGCACTGTGCACGCCTGCTTTCACCGTAAAGTTATAGTCGGGTCGGTTGAAAGTTTCGGGTTTACCGCGCAGCACCTCACGCTGCGCTTTGAGGTGCTGGGCTAAGCGGTACAAAAATGCCAGTGCTGCGCGCAAAGCTACTGGGGTCTGGCCGGGGGCTTCAAGCCAAGCTGGCAGGTTGGACAACGCATCTTCTGTCACTTCGACGTCCAGCACGTCATGGCGCAGGTTTGCGGCAATGGGCACGCGCTCAAGCAGCGTATTGGTGCCTTGGATGGCCAATGTGGCTTCATTCACAGTAACGTACAACGACACTGCGGGGCAGTCACGCCCTTCGGTCAAGGTGTATTTTTGCACCACCGCATCAGGCAGCATGGTGACTTTGTTGCCCGGCATGTACACGGTGGACATGCGCTCGCGCGCTACTTTGTCTACGCTGCTGTGCGGCACTATCGCCAGCGCGGGGGCTGCAATGTGAATACCCAGCACTACCGTACCGCTGCCTAAGCCTTGTACGCTCAGCGCATCGTCTATCTCGGTGGTGTTGCTGTCGTCTATTGAAAAAGCGCTGACATTGGCCAGCGGCAAATCGTCTTGAATGGAAGGTGCCTCTAGTGCAGCAAAACCTACGCCTTTAGGAAACTGATCAAACAAAAACCGCTGCCAGTGGAACTCATAGGCCGAACTGATGGCACCGGCTTTTTCTAGCAGCTCCAGGGGCGCGGTTTGGCTAGTGCGCGCGGCTTGCACCACGGCTTTATATTCAGGGGCGTTTTTATCTGGCTTGAAAAGAATCTTATACAGCTGCTCGCGCACAGCCTGCGGCGCTATGCCATTGGCCAGCTGGGCCGACCAGTCTTCAATTTGCGCAGCAATGCGTTTTTTCTTTTCAATAGCCGCTAGCGCTAGCTGCACCACCTCGGCACCGGCTTTTTTAAACCGCCCTTTACCAGCTCGGCGAAAATAATGCGGTGCGTGGAACAGGCACATCAGTGAAGCGGCCTGCTCCAGCGTGCTGGCTTGCTGGCTGTAGTAGTCACGCGCCAGCTCTGCAAAGCCAAACTCTTCTTCTGTGGCAAACTCCCATGCCAAATTAACGTCCATAGTGTG
Organism: Polaromonas sp.; assembly: GCA_043778205.1. Taxonomy (GTDB): domain Bacteria; phylum Pseudomonadota; class Gammaproteobacteria; order Burkholderiales; family Burkholderiaceae_C; genus JAAFIP01. Next base: position 3,808 of record JAYWGO010000063.1, read on the forward strand.
CGCCATGGCTGCGGCATCGGCGAGCAACTGGGCTGGCTGCGGTTTATCAAACTGCATCAGCGCCAGCGCCAGTTTGAGCTTGACCCGTTTGCCAGAATCAAGCTCTACCTGCAGTGCAGCATCGCTTTGGGACATTACACGGCCAGCAAGAAACTTGCCGCCTTCTTCAAACAATACAAACATAAATAAATAAATGGGGGTAACTAGCCTGCGATGTTGGCAATAGGCAAGGCAGGCGCATGGGGTGGCGGTAGGGGTAGCGGTAGAAGAGCGCCTGGTTGGGTATGCTCTTGGGTAACATTGAAATCCACCGCAAAATCACCTGTTTTTACCGTGGGTATCGCACGAAGGATGTCTGCTTCGGATTGGGCTTCAATTTTTACTTCAATCGCAAATTCGTAGTCTAAGTCCAGCAAGCTCACTGTAGGCACCCAGTCCGGCGGCAAAGGCTCAGCGTCGTAAAAATCCAGCATTTCATACAGGTCTAGCAGGTCGTGGTAGGCGGGCAGCTGAAACAAGCGGCGCGCGTGCAATGTGCCCAGCAACCAGGTTGTCAGTAAATTTTTAACCTCACTGTGCTGTGCCCATACGCTGCTAAGTTCTGCCACGGGTCGCTCGTAGGTATCGAGTGTTTGCACCGCCGCATTAGGCTCCATCCAGTAAGGGGCCAAACGGTTGAACTGCAACCTGTAGCGCTTGCGCATAGCTTCAAAAGCTTCGCGCTGGTTGAGCTGGGCACTAAGCTCTAGGTACTGCATGTAGGCCCAGGCGCAGGTATTAGGTACCGCATCAATATGCTGTTGCAGCAAATCTTGTGCAGCCTGGGACTGCTCTAAAGCGCACAAGGCTTGTACAGCCATGCGAATTTCCAGCAATTGGCGCATGGCATCGTTATATGCTGCAGGCACGGCATGGGTTTGCGCCAGCTGCTCTACATTGGCAGGCCTGGGGTCGTAGGCGTGGATTTTTGGGTCTGGTGCGGCCGTCTGAGGTATCCCATGCTCGGCCAAATCCATTTGGGTGGAATGTGCATGGGATTGCGTGCTGGGGTATGCACTCAAGCCTTCCAAATTGCCCAAGTAGCTGGGTGAAGGTTTGCGTTTTAAGCGCCTCCACCACGCGTCTTGGCCAGCGTCGGCGGCGGCCAGATGCGGCGCAGGTGGCACTGGGTCAAGGTGTTGGTAGGGCAATAAGTCTTCCGACGATATCGCCGCAGAAATGGGGTCAACAATTGGCCCTTGGGGATTTGGCCCTGGTTCTGCCTCTGCTAAGGACATCGGCATCGCTATTTCCGACTGCTTTTTAGCAAGGTCAACATAACTAGGCTCTGCCCACGACGGATGCAATGGCTCGGAAAAATGCATGGAAGGGCCTTGGGGCACTTCCAATACGCTGCTATAGAAATCGTGAGGTACTGCCAGCAAAGCGTCTTGCAATGCCAACCTGCGTTTTCTCTCGGCAAGCCACATGAACCCCACACCCAACAGCACGGCACCCGCGCCGTAGACCGCTGGATGCTGCCAGCGTGTGGCTTCTTGCGCTTGCGCCTGCAGTGTGAGTTGTGCAGCCTGGGCTTGCAGCACTTTAACTTGTTTGGCTGCCGCATCGGCGCTGGCCTGGGCTTGCGTAAGTTGGTTGCGCTGGGCCAAAGCATCTTCAGGCTTGAGCTGCAGCGCCTCCCACATCTGCTGCGCTTCTTGGCTGCTCAGTACCGAATTACCGGCAGGGTTCATCTCCATGCTTAAGCGCAGCACTGGCTGGGCAACCTCACTGCCGGCACGTGGGTCTTGCAAAACGAGGCGGGCTTGCGGGCTTTTCATCTGTGGTGAATTATTAAAAGGTAAAGCCATAGTGTTAATCGCCTGCTTACCAAGCAGGTACCGCGCGCAAATAACCTGCAGGCGCTAGGCGCTCGTCATTGAAACTCACCACTTCATAGGCATCAGGGCGCGAGAGCAGTTCCCGCAGCAGCAAATTGTTCAGCGCATGGCCCGATCTGAAAGCGCTGTAGGCCGCAAGCAAAGGTTTACCTAAGCAGTACAAGTCGCCCATAGCGTCCAGTATTTTATGTTTTACAAATTCATCATCGTAGCGCAAACCGTCCGTATTGAGCACTTTGTAGTCGTCCATCACAATCGCATTGTCCAGCCCGCCGCCCAAAGCCAGCCCATTGGCACGCATAGCCTCTACGTCACGCGTAAAACCAAACGTACGGGCTCTTGCAATATCGCGGCTGTAGTTGCCAAGTCCCAGATCAAACTCAACGCTTTGACCACTGGAATCTACAGCCGGGTGGTCAAATTCGATCTCAAAGCTCAGCTTAAAACCTTCATAGGGCAGCAACCGCGCCCATTTAAGCTGCACACCTTCGCCTTGGCGCACCTCAACAGGTTTAAGCACGCGCAAAAAGCGTTTGGGTGAGTTTTGCACCACTACGCCCGCGCTTTGCAGTAAAAACACAAAGGAGGCAGCCGAACCATCCAAAATAGGAACTTCTTCGGCGGTGATGTCAACCGTTAAGTTGTCGATACCCAGCCCTGCACAAGCCGACATAAAGTGTTCAATCGTTTGCACTTTGGCACCGCTGGCCATCACCGTAGTAGCCATACGGGTGTCATGTACCGCAAGTGCAGAAATGGGAATGTCTACAGGCTCGGGCAGGTCAACGCGCCTGAACACTATGCCTGTGTCAGGCTGGGCTGGCCGCAGCGTAAGCTCTACACGCTGTCCGCTGTGCATGCCCACACCCACAGCTTTGGTCAGTGATTTAAGGGTTCTTTGTTGTAACACTCTTGTATTTTAAGGGGTGCCCATGTAAAAAGCCCTTGGAGCTTGTCCAAGGGCTTCGCGGGAGTTGCAAAAAAAGCTATTTAGTCAGCTTGTTTGCGCAAAAATGCCGGGATTTCAAAATCGTCCATACCACCAGAAGATAAAGCATCTACTTTGGCGGCTGCTTGGGTACGGTTGGTGCGCCATACACTGGGCACGGCCATGCCGTTGTAGTCTGGCTGTGCACCCACCATGCCGTTGCCTGCCGCTGTGTTAAGCCCTTGGCCCACTATGTTGTTGACGGTAGGTACGTTAAACGGCACATTGTCAGTACCTGTACGCAAAACCTGCAGCGGCGGTGCTGTGCGGCGCATACCTTGGCGGCTCAAACCGGTGGCTACCACCGTCACGCGAATTTGTTCGCCCAAGCTGTCATCACAGGCGCTGCCAAAGATCACATGCGCGTCTTGCGATGCATAGGCACGGATGGTGTTCATGGCCAGTTTAGACTCGCTCAGCTTGAGTGAACCTTTTGCAGCGCTGATCAGCACAAGCACGCCTTTAGCCCCCGACAAATCAATACCCTCTAGCAAGGGGCAAGCCACAGCCTGCTCAGCTGCAATACGGGCACGGTCAGGGCCGCTTGCTGCAGCAGTGCCCATCATGGCCTTGCCAGGCTCACCCATCACGGTGCGAACGTCTTCAAAGTCGACATTCATATCGCCTGGCACATTGATGATCTCAGCTATGCCGCCAACGGCATTTTTTAGCACGTCGTTGGCATGGGAGAAAGCCTCGTCTTGGGTAATGTCATCTCCCAGAACTTCAAGCAGCTTTTCATTCAAAACCACGATAAGAGAATCGACATTGGCCTCCAGCTCGGCCAAGCCAGCGTCTGCATTGCTCATGCGGCGTCCACCTTCCCATTCAAAAGGTTTGGTCACCACACCCACCGTCAAAATACCCATTTCTTTGGCAATACGGGCTATCACGGGTGCAGCGCCCGTGCCAGTACCGCCGCCCATTCCCGCCGTAATAAACAGCATGTGCGCGCCGTCAATCGCCGCGCGAATATCATCTTCAGCTGAATGTGCAGAGTCACGGCCTTTGTCGGGCTTGCTACCTGCGCCCAAGCCTGTGGTGCCCAATTGGATAGTTTTGTGCGCTGCGCTGCGCGACAGCGCCTGCGCGTCGGTATTGGCGGTGATGAACTCCACACCTTGCACGCTGCGCGCAATCATGTGCTCTACCGCGTTACCACCACCGCCACCTACGCCAATGACTTTAATTAGCGTGCCCAGATTAAATTCTTCGACTTCGATCATTTCGATACTCATGTGAACTCTCCTTCAATTGTTAATTTGCAGTTGCCAGAAATTGTTAAATATTTACTACCATTATTTTTTTACAGACATGCTCTTTAGGAGCTGTCTATCCAGCCAGGGTCTGGGCCGGGACAGCGTCCTGGCCATCGGGGTGGGCTTCCGCGCGCCATGTACAGTCTTTTAAACATGCTAAAAATTCCCCACCATGAAGTCTTTGAAGCGGCCCAGTGCGGTTTTCATTGAGCCACTTTTTTGCGCTACTTTGAAACCACGCAGCCTGGCTAAACGCGCCTCTTCTAACAGGCCCATGACCGTAGCGGCGCGGCACTGGGCCACCATGTCAGACAAAGCACTGTTGTACTGTGGCATTCCTCGGCGCACAGGCTTTAAAAATATATCTTCGCCCAGTTCTACCATCCCGGTCATTACGGCGCTACCGCCTGTAATCACAATGCCCGAGGACAAAACCTCTTCATAGCCCGACTCTCGGATCACTTGTTGTACCAAAGAATAAATTTCTTCTACGCGAGGTTCGATCACACCCGACAAAGCTTGCTTGCCCAGCATGCGTGGGCCACGGTCGCCCAACCCAGGTACTTCTACCTGGGTCTGAGGGTCGGCCAACAGCTGCTTAGCGCAACCACTTTCGACCTTGATATCTTCTGCATCTTTGGTTGGCGTGCGCAGTGCCATGGCAATATCGCTGGTGATCAAGTCACCCGCTATCGGTATCACTGCCGTATGGCGAATAGCGCCCCCGGTAAAAATGGCCACATCGGTGGTGCCGGCACCTATGTCCACCATGGCCACACCCAACTCTTTTTCATCCTCGGTCAGCACAGCTTGGCTAGAAGCATGCGGATTAAGCATGAGTTGCTCTACTTCTAAGCCGCAGCGGCGCACGCATTTGATAATATTTTCGGCTGCGCTTTGCGCACCGGTAACGATATGCACCTTAGCCTCCAAACGCAAACCGCTCATGCCAATAGGCTCTCGCACATCTTGCCCATCAATGACAAACTCTTGTGGCTCCACCAGTAGCAAACGTTGGTCGTTAGAGATATTGATGGCCTTAGCGGTTTCCACTACACGGGCTACGTCGGCTGGGGTAACCTCACGGTCTTTCACTGCGACCATGCCACTGGAATTAATGCCGCGAATATGGCTGCCCGTAATGCCCGTGTACACACGGGTTATCTTGCAGTCAGCCATCAGCTCGGCCTCTTTCAACGCTTGCTGAATGCTCTGCACAGTGGCATCAATATTCACCACTACGCCACGTTTAAGTCCATTGCTCGGCGCAATACCCAAGCCGGCCAGTTTAAGCTCACCACCGGGCATTACTTCGGCCACCACCACCATGACCTTAGACGTACCGATATCTAAACCCACTACCAAATCTTTATAGTCTTTTGCCATTTTTAACCTCTATTTTTTTATCCGCACCAGGTGCTGTCACCACGGTCGTTACGCCCTGCAGTCGAATTGCATAACCATCGTTATGGCGTAAGTCCACTAACTCAACACGGTCTAAGCCTGTACGCTGGTAAGCAGACAGTACTTGGGTAAAGGTTTGCGTAAACCGCATGGCACGGCCTGTGATCTCTTGCACATTCCCGCGCCCCATCTCAAACACTGCACCGCTGTCTAATTGCATGCGCCAGCCGCCACGGCCCGTCAACCTCAACTCTTCAATAGCTACATCCAGTGGCTTAAACACTGCACTAAGACTGCGGTACATCTCCAGCACCAAAGGGCCCTGCCCTTCAGGGCCAATTAGCTGCGGCAGTTCTTCACCGTCCACATCACCTGGGTTGGCTTCAAAAACTTCACCAAAAGTATTGATAAGGCGCGACTCGCTGTCCTCGCCCCATAGCCCTGCACTGCGGTGCTCTTCCAGCTGAACCACCAAGCGACTGGGGAACTCACGCCGAACCACGGCTTTACGTACCCAGGGTACGGCTTCAAATGCCAAGCTTGCTTGCGCTAAATCCAAAGTGAAGAAATTACCCTGCAAGCGGGAGGCCACGTTGGCACGCAGTGTGACATCGTTGCTATGCAAGGTATCACCCAACACCTTAATACCTGTTATGGAAAAACTAGGGTGGTTGACAGACCATCTGGCAGTGCTCACAAGCGCGGCAATGCACAATCCCACGAACAGTACTGCCGCGCTGATATTCATCAGGCGTACATCTAAAGGTGTGGGATTGGACAGGCTCATGGCTTGGCGTGCTCAAGTGCAGTCGTGCTCAAAATATGCACGCACAAATCTTCGTAGCTCATGCCCGCAGCGCGTGCCGACATAGGCACCAAAGAATGGCTGGTCATGCCTGGCGAAGTATTTATTTCTAGCAAGTACGGCTTGCGGGTCACGCTGTCTATCATCACGTCAGCCCGCGCCCAACCCTTGCAGCCCAAGGTAGTGAAAGCTTTTACTACCAAAATTTCGATGGCACCCACTTCGTCTGCAGGTAGACCGCAGGGAACGAGGTATTGGGTGTCTTCGCCAAAATACTTGTTGTGGTAGTCATAGTTACCGCCTGGCGCTACGATGCGAATTACAGGCAAGGCTTTGGCGGTAGCACCACTGCCTAAAACAGGACAGGTCACTTCATCGCCACTGATAAATTGCTCGCACAAAACCAGTGGGTCATGCTGGGCAGCCAATGCGTAGGCAGCTGCGCACTGGTCTAGGCGCTCAACTTTGGTTAAACCTATGGTTGATCCTTCGCGTGCAGGTTTTACGATCATAGGGCCACCCAGGCTTGTGAAGGCTTGTTCGGTTTGCTGGGCACTACTTACATCGCGCCAAGCTGGCGTGGGTAAACCCTCGGACACCCATACGCGCTTGGTCATGACTTTGTCCATGGCCACTGCAGACGCCATCACACCGGAGCCGGTGTAGGGAATCCCCAAAAGTTCCAGTGCACCCTGCACCGTACCGTCTTCGCCAAAGCGGCCATGCAGTGCAATAAAGCAGCGCGCAAAACCTTCGCGTTTCAAGTCTGCCAAATCACGTTGCGCAGGGTCAAACGCATGTGCATCAATGCCGCGCGACTGCAATGCCTTGAGCACACCCGCACCTGACATGAGCGAAACCTCACGCTCAGCCGACGCACCGCCAAACAACACAGCTACCTTACCAAAGTTCATCACTTTTGACTACCTTTAACGATTTTTACTAAAGAATTTATGCGCATATAGCTCTTAATTTTGTAGCAAATTAACTATTTTCCCTGGCACTGCACCGATCGAACCTGCGCCCATGCACATCACAACATCGCCTGCGCGCGCCATGTCTGCTACTGCTTGGGGCATGGCAGCAATATCATCTACAAAAATAGGCTCGACCTTTCCAGCCACACGCAATGCACGCGCCAGTGCGCGTCCGTCAGCAGCCACAATAGGTACCTCACCGGCGGCGTACACTTCAGACAAAAGCACCACATCTGCCTCACCAATCACTTTGACAAAGTCTTCAAAGCAATCACGTGTGCGGCTGTAACGGTGCGGTTGAAACGCCAACACCAAGCGTTGGCCGGGAAATGCACCGCGCGCCGCCGCCAACGTAGCCGCCATCTCTACAGGATGGTGGCCATAGTCGTCGATAACCGTAAAAGTACCGCCCTCATTAGCAGGCAATTGACCGTAGCTCTGAAAACGGCGGCCCACCCCTTGAAAGTCTAGCAAAGCTGCCTGCACGGAGGCATCGGGTACATCCAGCTCAGTGGCAACAGCAATCGCGGCCAGAGCATTCAGTACATTGTGGTTGCCTGGTAAGTTAAGCACGATGTCCATATCGGGCAAAGTAACGCCATTGCGCCGCTGTACGGTAAAGTGCATTTTCCCATTTGCGGGGCGTACATTCACCGCCCTTACCTGGGCGGCTTCGTTCATACCGTAGGTGGTTACAGGGCAAGTAACCTTGTCAACAATGTCACGTACCGCTGCGTCGTCGGTGCACAAGATAGCCGTTCCATAAAACGGCATACGGTGCAGAAAATCGACAAATGCGCCTTTTAGCCGTTCAAAATCATGGCCATACGTTTCCATGTGGTCAGCGTCTATATTGGTCACTACAGCCATCACAGGCAATAAGTGCAAAAAAGAAGCATCTGACTCATCGGCCTCAACCACGATGTAGTCACCCTTGCCTAAGCGTGCGTTGGCACCTGCGCTGTTAAGGCGACCGCCAATTACAAACGTAGGATCTAGCCCAGCTGACTGCAACACGCTGGCCACCAAGCTGGTGGTGGTGGTTTTGCCGTGCGTACCAGCAATCGCAATACCACTTTTTAAACGCATCAATTCGGCCAGCATGAGTGCACGCGGCACGATGGTAATGCGCTGCTCACGTGCGGCCATCACCTCAGCGTTATCCGCTTTAACCGCTGTAGATATAACGACTGCGTCGGCACCCTTGACTTGGTCTGCAGCGTGGCCTACATAGGTAGTGATGCCCAGCCCACTTAAGCGACGCAACGTAGCGCTGTCTGCATGGTCTGAGCCAGACACTGTGTAGCGCAAGTTATGCAGCACCTCAGCAATAGCCGACATACCAGAACCGCCGATACCTACGAAGTGAATGTGACGAACAGCGTGCTTCACAGTGCACCTCTTAAGCTTTCGCAAGCCTGCACTACAGCTTCTGTAGCCTGTATTTTTTGCATAGTTTTAGCCTTGTTTGCCATCAATAGAAGCTCGGTGTGTTGCATTTTTTGTAGCAGTTGCGCTAATTTTTCAGGTGTCAAATCTTTTTGCGCAACCAGTCGCGCAGCACCTTGGTCGCTTAAATAGCGTGCATTGAGGGTTTGGTGGTCATCAACTGCCGACGGAAACGGCACAAACACGGCCGCAGCGCCCACCGCTGCAATCTCAGTGACTGTAGATGCCCCTGCGCGGCACACAATCAGATCTGCTTGCGCAAAGGCGTTGGCCGTATTTTCAATAAAAGGAGTTAGTGTGGCCTGTACACCTGCAGCGGCATAGTTGGCCCGCAAAGCGTCAATTTGCTTCTCGCCGCTTTGGTGGGTAATTACAGGACGATCAGCTAATGGTAATAGGGCTACCGCCAGGGGAACAACATCGTTCAAAGCCTTGGCACCCAAGCTTCCGCCCACTACCAACAATTTGAACGGTGGTGTACGGCCCGCAAAACGCTGGTCTGGCTCCGCCTGTTGTAAAAATTCCGCCCTTAACGGATTGCCTGTCCATTCAGCTTGTGCAAAGACTGCGGGGAACGCGGTAAACACTTTGTCAGCCACGCGGGCCAGTACTTTATTGGCCATGCCAGCGACAGAGTTTTGCTCATGCAGTACCAGCGGTTTGCCCAGCAAGACCGCCATCATGCCTGCAGGAAAACTGATATAGCCTCCAAAACCCAGCACGACATGCGGTTTCACACGGCGAATCACATGGATGCTTTGCCAAAAAGCCTTAAGCAAGCGCACAGGCAACAAAGCCAACGTCACCAAGCCTTTACCGCGTACCCCCGAAAAATCAATGGTTTGCAAGGTAAACCCACGCGCAGGTACCAAACGCGACTCCATGCTGTTGGGCGCGCCTAGCCACTGAACTTGCCAGCCCTTAGCACGCAACGCCTCAGCCACTGCAAGGCCCGGGAAAATATGCCCGCCTGTACCGCCAGCCATGACCAAGGCTACTTTATTCATGCATGGCCTCCGCGCATAAGCTGCTTGTTTTCGTAGTCCACTCGCAGCACCACAGCTAACGCCACCAAGTTCATCAGAATCGCCGATCCGCCATAGCTCATCAGCGGCAAGGTCAAACCTTTGGTGGGCAGCGCACCTAAGTTCACCCCCATATTGATGAAGGCTTGGAACCCCATCCAAATACCGACACCCTGGGCCACCAAGCCTGCAAAAAGACGGTCAAGCGCTACAGCTTGACGACCAATGTGCATAATGCGGCGGGTCATCCATAAGAACAAACCAATCACCGTGAGCACACCGATCAAACCAAACTCTTCACCAATCACCGCCAGTAAAAAATCGGTATGTGCTTCAGGGAGCCAGTGCAATTTTTCTACGCTACCGCCCAGACCCACACCCCAAATTTCACCGCGTCCTATGGCAATAAGCGAATGCGATAACTGGTAGCCCTTGCCTAGCGCGTGTTTCTCGCTCCACGGGTCTAGGTAAGCAAAAATACGCTCTCTGCGCCAGTCCGACAGCATCACCATCAGGCTAAATGCAACCACCATCACGGCAGCGATAAGGAAGAACATGCGGGCATTCACGCCGCCTAAAAATAAAATGCCCATGGCAATGACAGCAATCACCATGAAAGCGCCCATGTCTGGCTCAGCCAGTAGCAACAAGCCAACCACAGCCACGGCTGCAGCCATGGGCAACACAGCACGGAAAAATTTTTCTTTGACTTCCATCTTGCGCACCATGTAATCTGCAGCGTACAACAGCACGGCAAACTTGGCCAATTCAGAAGGCTGGAAATTCATAAAACCCAACGCAATCCAGCGCCGGGCACCATACACGTTTTTGCCAATAAAAGGCACCAAGACCAGAATTAATAAAATCAAAGAAAACACAAACAGCCAAGGAGCCCACTTTTCCCAAGTGCGCATGGGGATTTGAAAAGCAACCAATGCTGCGACAAATGCAACCGCCAAAGACAAAATATGGCGCACTAAAAAATGGGTGTGCGCATAGCGTGCAAATCGAGGGTTGTCTGGCATAGCGATCGACGCGGAATACACCATGACAACGCCAAAAGCCAACAGTGCCACCGTCACCCAAAGGAGTGCTTGGTCAAAACCCAAAACATGTGCCGGGGTAGAACGTGTGCGCGCAAATTCTGCGCTGCCCACGCGCACGGGCAAGGCCTCGGCTGCTGACTGTGCGGCTGATGTCAGACCAGCGAACCAAGCACTCAGGCGCTGGACAATCGTCATGCTAGAACGGGCTGCGGTATGGTTCATGCAGCGTGCTCCAGCGAGTCGCCAGCGGTTAAGGCCAGGCCAGCTACGGCAGCCCTGAATACCTCGGCGCGATGTTCGTAGTTTTTAAACATATCAAAACTGGCGCATGCAGGCGACATGATTACTGCATCACCCGCATGCGCTTGTGCAGCAGCCAATGCCACGGCTTCAGGCATGCTAGCTGCGCTGGTACACGTTACACCCGTAGCCTCTAGCGCCTGGGCTATCAGTGGCGCGTCCTGGCCGATCAGCACCACGGCGCGCGCGTAGCGCGCCACTGGCGCTGCAAGTGGCGCGAAGTCCTGGCCTTTACCCTGCCCACCCAAAATCACCACCAGCTTGCGCTCGCTGCCTAAGCCTACCAGCGCAGCTGCCGTAGCGCCTACATTGGTTCCTTTGCTGTCGTCAAAATATTCCACCTCGCGCACGGTGCCTACAGACTCTACCCGGTGCGGCTCACCTCGGTACTCCCGCAACCCGTACAGCATAGGTGCCAAAGCGCAGCCTGCTGCGCTGGCCAGAGCCAACGCAGCCAACGCATTCGAGGCGTTATGGCGACCACGAATACGCAGTGCATCGGCAGGCATGAGGCGCTGAACAAAAACTTCCTCAGCATCGTCTTTGCGGCGGCGGCGGGTTTCATCAGATTCCATGGCTTTGACTAACCACGCCATGCCGTTGACAACGTCTAGCCCCCAATCGCCAGGGCGCACAGGGGCATCGGTTCCAAACGTGATGGCATGGCGCTGCGCTTTGCCTTTGACAGGTGCTGGCAGCATGGCCATCACGGCGGGGTCGTCGCGGTTAAGCAGCATCTGCGGCGCGTCTGGGCTGTGCGGGCCAAAAATACAGGCTTTGGCTCTTGCATATGCAGGCATATTGCCATGCCAATCCAAATGATCTTGGCTCACATTAAGCACCGTGCCCATAGTGGGCACAAAGCCTTGCACTTTGTCTAGCTGAAAACTCGACAGCTCTAGCACCCATACATCAGGCAGGGTTTGAGCGTCGGTATGCTCGGTTAGCGTGTCTAGCATAGTGGGGCCAATATTGCCCGCCACCGCAACCGATTTACCCGACCGTTCCACCAGCAGCCCAGTCAGCGAAGTGACTGTGGTTTTGCCATTGGTGCCTGTGATGGCCAGCACCTTCGGGCTGTAAGCATGGTCTTCTTTCAAAGCCTGCAGACCTTGTGAGAACAGACCCAGCTCCCCAGAAATCCATAAGCCACTGGCCTTGGCAGCCTGCAGCACCGGTGCAACTTGCGCGGGTGTCAGCCCAGGACTTTTGAAAACAGCGCGAATACCGCTGCCCTCTATTAAATCTGCCAAAAATTCACCCTGCACAAACTTCACCTCGGGTAGCTGGGCAGACAGAAAGGTCAGTTGCGGTGGGGCTTCACGGGTGTCCACCACCGTCACCACAGCCCCGTGGCGCACGCACCAACGCACCATCGCTAAGCCAGATGCGCCTAGGCCTAGGACGAGAACAGGGGTGTTGTGTAGAGGATGCATGTCTGCAGCTTGCTGGTTATGGATTTAACGTAGTTTTAAAGTGGACAGGCCCACCAGGCACAGCAGCATGGTGATAATCCAAAATCGCACTACAACTTGGGTTTCTTTCCAGCCTGACTTTTCAAAGTGATGGTGCAAAGGTGCCATTTTCAAAATACGCCGGCCCTCACCATATTTGCGCTTGGTGTACTTGAAGTAAGCCACCTGTGCCATCACTGAGAGCGCCTCCACTACGAAAATTCCGCCCATGATGGCCAGCACAATCTCTTGGCGCACAATCACAGCCACAGTACCCAGCGCGCCGCCTAAGGCCAACGCGCCCACATCACCCATAAAGACTTGCGCAGGGTGGGTGTTAAACCACAAAAATGCCAAGCCTGCACCCGCCATGGCCGCACAAAATATCAGCAACTCACCCGCGCCAGGGATGTGCGGTAAAAATAAGTACTTAGAAAATACTGAACTGCCCGTGACATAGGCAAACACGCCCAGCGCAGAGCCTACCATCACCACCGGCATGATGGCCAAACCGTCAAGGCCGTCGGTTAAATTCACTGCATTACTAGAACCTACGATGACCAAATAGGTCATGATGACAAAGCCAAACACGCCCAGTGGGTAGCTGACTTCTTTAAAGAAAGGCACCATCAAACCAGCTTTGGGTGGCAGATTGACATCAAAGCCTGATTGCACCCATTTTAAAAATAGCTCTAAAACGCGCAGGTTGCTGCTTTCTGAAATGCTAAACACCAGGTACAGCGCGGCAATCAAACCGATCAGCGATTGCCACATGTATTTTTCGCGTGAGCGCATCCCTTCGGGGTCTTTGTGTACCACCTTGCGCCAGTCGTCTGCCCAACCTACAGCGCCAAAGCCCAGTGTGACGATCAGCACAATCCAGACGAAACGGTTAGACAAGTCAAACCACAGCAAAGTAGAAATAGCAATAGCCAGCAAAATTAGCACCCCACCCATAGTGGGCGTACCACTTTTGGCCAGATGCGTTTGCATTGCGTACTCCCGAATGGGCTGACCGATCTTCAAGGCAATCAGCCGCCGAATCACGTAGGGGCCCGCAAACAAACCGATCAGCAACGCTGTCATGGCCGCCATGACGGCGCGGAACGTGAGGTATTGGAATACCCGCAGAAAACCAAAATCTGGGTCTAAAGACTGTAGCCATCCGGCCAAACTAAGCAGCATGCATCACCTCGGGTGTTGTTAGAGTTATGGGGTTTGCTTGGGCAGTGATGGCTTCGACCACACGTTCCATCTTCATAAAACGCGAGCCTTTGACCAACACACTTCGGTACTGCGCCAGATCAGCCAACACCGCTTTAGTTAGCGCGTCTATGCCCGCGCAATGCCGTGCACCTGGGAAGACCGCTGCGCCATAGCGCATAAGCTCACCCATGCACAGCAAGGTTTCTATTCCGCGTTCGGCGGCGTACTCACCAATTTCCGCATGAAATTCAGGGCCTTGGTCGCCCACCTCGCCCATGTCACCCAGCACCAAGAGGTGGGGTGCGGGTAAATCAGCCAGCACGTCAATAGCGGCGCGCACAGAGTCTGGATTGGCATTGTAGGTGTCGTCCACCACGGTAATGGGTTTGCTTTGCACACGTACACACAGCGCACGTGACCGGCCCTTGACTGCTTCAAAAGCCTCTAAGCCGTGTGCAATAGTGTCTAACGATAGGCCTGCACCAATACAGGCTGCAATGGCAGCCAAGGCGTTCTTTACATTGTGTTTGCCAGCTATGGCCAGCTTAAAGCTCAGTGCGCCCAGTGGCGTAGCAGCGCGCACGCGCCAAGCACCGTCTTCCCAGTCGGCGTTGGCGGTTACATCCGCAGCACCTAACAGCGCAAAACTAATGCAGCGGCGCATACCAGCCAGGCTACGCCATAACCCGGCATACGCATCGTCAGCAGGAAACACTGCAACACCAGTTTGCGGCAGCGCTTCGATTACAGCGCCGTTTTCGCGTGCTACCGCTTCGACTGTTTGCATAAACTCTAAGTGTTCGCGCTGTGCATTATTGACAATCGCAACGGTGGCTTGCGCAAGCTCGGCCAGGTAGGCAATTTCGCCAGGATGGTTCATACCCAGCTCTACCACGGCCATCTGGTGCGTCGAGGTCAGGCCCAGCAAGGTCAGTGGCACACCAATGTCGTTGTTATAGTTTCCCTTGGTAGCCCAGTAATTTTCTTCACAAGCAGCTTTTAAAATACTGGCAATCATTTGCGTAACGGTTGTTTTTCCGTTACTGCCTGTGACCGCGATCAGCGCCATGCTGAACTGGCTGCGCCAAGCTGCTGCCAGATGGCCCAAGGCCAACTTGCTGTCATCTACCTCTAACCCATTAAGCCCGGCCTGCGCAATGCCATGCTGTGCCAGTACGGCTGCGCAACCTGAAGTATGTGCTTGTGCTAAAAAATCATGCGCATCAAATTTCTCCCCTGCGATAGCGACAAATAAATCACCGGCCAGCATGCTGCGCGTATCGGTATGCACGCGACCAAAAGTAGCATGTGCATCACCTACAAGCCTTGCACTCACTCCCCGGCTTTCCAGTAACTCTATGGCGCGCTGTAAATTCATCATGCGAATGCGCCTCCAGTACGCCGCGCCAGTGCGGCTTGGGCTTGGGCGATGTCAGAGAAAGGGTGCTTTTGACCTGCAATGTCTTGGTAGTCTTCATGGCCCTTGCCGGCAATCAGCACCAGATCGTGCACACCTGCGTGCTGCACAGCGTAGTCAATCGCAGCAGCGCGGTCTGCCTGCACATGGGCACGTGAAGAGGTAGGCAGCCCCGCCACAATCTGCCCAATGATGCTCTCAGGTACTTCGGTGCGCGGGTTGTCGCTCGTGACCACCACTTTGTCTGCGCCACGCTCTGCGCTGGCTGCCATCAACGGGCGTTTGCTGGCATCGCGGTCACCGCCGCAGCCAAACACACACCATAACTGACCGCTGCGGGCGCGTGCCATGGGGCGCAAAGCGGCCAGTACTTTGTCAAGTGCATCGGGCGTGTGCGCATAGTCCACCGCTACCAAGGGTGCGTTGGGCAAGGTGATGCATTCCATGCGCCCAGGCACTGCACTGCAAGCTGACACTGCCTCGCACGCGCTGAGCAAGCTAACGTCTAAACTGCGCAATGCGGCAATCACACCCAGCAAATTCGATACGTTGTACTCGCCCACCATAGCGCAGCGCACCTGGGCTTGCAGGCCACCTTCGCACACCGTAAACTGCATTCCTGCGTCGTGGTACTGCACTGCCTGGGCCCACAGGCGCGCGTCGGTGCGCAACAGCGACACCGTCCACACCTGCACGCCGCGTGCAGCGCAGTGCGCCACCAGCTGGGCCGCTTCGTCATCATCCAGATTGACCACCGCCGACTGCAAACCCGGCCAGTCAAACAAAGCGCGCTTAGCTTGCCAGTACGCAGCCAGGTTGCCGTGGTAGTCCAAATGGTCTTGGGTAAAGTTGGTAAACACCGCCGTGCGAATAGCCGTACCCGCTAAGCGCTGCTCTACCAGGCCGATGCTAGAGGCTTCAATAGCGCAGGCGGATACACCCGTGTGCAGCATGTGTGCAAACTGTGCTTGCAGCAGTACGGGGTCTGGTGTGGTCAGTCCGTTAAACACCACATTGCCTGGCGTTCCTATGCCTAAAGTGCCTACTAAGCCACAGCAATAGGGGGCAAGTTGTTCAGTTTTTGAGAGCGTGTCGCTTTGTACTTTGCCTGTAGTATCTGCCTTGTAACGCAGCAAGTTCAGTGCCTGCGCTATCCACCAAGCGGTCGATGTTTTACCATTGGTGCCTGTGACGGCCACTACATCTATCTGCTGGCTAGGCTGGGCGTAGTACGCAGCAGCAATCAACCCTGTAGCGGCTTTGAGTGCAGGGTAGCAAGCAATGCGGGGGTCGTTAAAACCAAACGCGTCTGCGCCTACGGCCTCTACCAAACACGCCCTCGCGCCCGCGTCCAGCGCGGCCTGCACATGCTGCCTGCCATCGGTAGCCGCGCCAGGCCAGGCAATAAACCCATCACCCGCGCGCACCTTGCGGCTGTCGGTATGCAGCGCGCCCATGCCCACCTGCGCTTGAAGCCACTGGCTGGCCAGTTCTGGTGTGGTGAGGACGTGCATCAAAACGACTCCTCTTCAGCTTGGGCCACTATTTGGGGCTTAACCGCCATATCGGGTTGCACACCCAGCATGCGCAAGGTTTGCGCTACGGTTTCGCTAAACACCGGGGCAGCCACTTCGCCGCCGTAGAACTTGCCGTTGCTGGGCTCATCGACCATCACGGCCACCACGATACGTGGGTTGTCGATCGGTGCAATACCTACAAACCAGCTGCGGTACTTTTTGTCTGAATAGCCTTTACCTTCTTGCTTACGGGCCGTGCCTGTTTTACCGCCTACAGAATATCCCATGGTTTGCGCTCTGGGGCCCGTGCCGCCCGTGCTGGTGGCAAGGTTGAGCATATGGCGCACAGCTTTTGCGCTTTTAGCGCTGAAAACCTGCACTCCTGGGGTGGCGCTGGCATCAAGTGCTTTTACCAACGTCACGGGAATCAACTCGCCATCGCGCGCAAACACGCTGTAAGAGCGCGCCAGCTGGAACAAGCTGGCGGACAGTCCGTAGCCGTAGCTCATGGTAGCTTGCTCAATGGGGCGCCATGTTTTATAGGCCCGCAGCTTGCCTGTGACCACGCCAGGAAACTGCAACTGTGGTTTTTGCCCAAACCCAGCTTGCGTGTACATCTCCCACATCTCGCGCGGTTGCATTTGCATGGCCATTTTGACCGTGCCTACGTTGCTGGATTTTTGAATGATCTCGTTGACACTTAACATCCCCAGTGGGTGCGAGTCGGTGATCGTAGAGCCAGCGATAGTGATCTTGCCGGGGGCTGTTTGAATCTGTGTTTCAGGCTTCACCAAGCCTTTTTCTAGCGCCAAGGCAGCCGTAAAAGGCTTCATGGTGCTTCCTGGCTCGAAAGTGTCGGTCAGCGCGCGGTTGCGCATTTGCGCAGGGCTTAGGTTGCTTCGCTTACCAGGATCGTAGCTAGGGTAGTTGGCCAGTGCCAAAATTTCGCCTGTTTGCACGTCCAGCACCACTACGCTGCCGGCTTTGGCCTTGTGCTCTAGCACCGCATCACGCAGTTTTTGGTAGGCAAAGAACTGTACTTTGCTGTCGATAGACAGCTGCATATCTTTGCCGTCAACCGGTGCCGTGGCATCGCCCACATTTTCCACCACACGGCCAAGCCGGTCTTTGATGACACGGCGACTGCCCGCTTTGCCAGCCAAGCTGGCATTAAATGCCAACTCCACACCCTCTTGGCCATTGTCTTCCGCACTGGTAAAACCCACCACATGCGCTGCAGCTTCGCCCTCAGGGTACTGGCGCTTGTACTCCTTGCGCGAGTACACGCCTCTGATGCCCAGTGCCGCTATTTGCTGGGCCACAGGCTCGTCTACCTGACGTTTGAGCCAGACAAAGGTTTTGTCCTCGTCTTCTAGTTTTTTATTCAACTCAAGCAGCGGTATGTCCAGCAGTTTGGCCAGTTGCGCCAACTTGACTTTGTCGCGCTCTACGTCTTCTGGAATAGCCCAAATGCTGGGCGCGGGCACACTGGAAGCCAAAATTAAGCCATTGCGGTCGAGTATGCGGCCACGGTTAGCGGGCAGCTCTAGGGTGCGGGCAAAGCGCACTTCACCTTGCTTTTGGTAAAAGTCGTTGTTGATGACTTGCACATACGCGGCGCGGCCTGCCAAGCCTGTAAAGCTAAGGGCTATGGCGGCCACAATAAATTTGCTGCGCCATACCGGTGTTTTGCTGGCCAGCAACGGGCTGGAGGTGTAGGCCACACTTTTCATGGCTTAGTCCCCTGCGCCGCGCTAGCGGGTTGCGCAAGCTTGACATACTGGGTTACTGCGGGCGTGGCCGTGCGCATTTGCAGCTGTTCTTTGGCCAGTTTTTCTACCCTAAGCGGTGTGGCTTGGGCGCGCTTTTCTACTTCAAGCCGGTCGTGTTCAATTTCAATTTTGCGGGCTAAGGCTTGGGCCTTGTCTACCTCGACAAACAGGCGGCGCGACTCGTACTGCGTGCGCACCAAATACAGCGCGCTCACCAGCACAGCCATGAGCAATACGATGTTGAGCCGGGTCATTGAACTTGGCCCTCTGCCTGTGTGCGCTGCGCTACGCGCATGACTGCACTGCGCGAACGCGGATTGGCTTTAACCTCTTGGTCTGATGGCTTGGTGCGGCCCAGCGCGGTCATCTTCATTGCGGGCGCTTTGCGCAGCATCCAGTCAGGCGCGCGGCGGTCTACCTCCTCGCGCGAATGTTTGGCGATAAATTGTTTGACGATGCGGTCTTCCAGGCTGTGAAAGCTGATAACCACTAAACGCCCTCCGGGTGCAAGTAAGTCAAGGCTAGCCTCTAGCGCGCGTTCGAGCTCTTCAAGCTCGGCGTTGATGAAAATCCGAAAAGCCTGAAATGTGCGCGTTGCAGGGTTCTGGCCCTGCTCGCGGGT
>JAYWGO010000064.1:0-6656 GCA_043778205.1 Polaromonas sp.
AACATCGAGCAGTGCATCAACCGCCAGCAGGCTCGGGTCACACACATCCACATGGGTGCGAATCGCCAGCAAGCCATTGGCCACCGCCCAGTCGCAGTACGCCATGGCACGGTCGACCAGTGCGTCGTAAGTCAGCAGAGGTTTGAGTTCTCCCCACAGCGCAATGCCTTCAAGCAAGGTGCCTGATGCGTTAACGCGCGGCAGGCCGTAGCTCAGCGTCGCGTCCATGTGAAAGTGCGCATCGACAAACGGCGGGGCCAGCAGCATGCCTCCTGCATCCAGTGTTTCATGCGCTAGTGCGGATAAGCCCTCTTTGACCTCGACAATTTTCCCCGCCTGCACGGCGACCGACATGTTGATACTGCCATTGGGAAGATGTGCGTTGATGATGAGTAAATCGAGCATCGATAAATTGCAGGGCGAACCCGGCGTTTGAATTTGGCTTAACGGTGGTGATTGTTGTACGGGCGAAACGCATCCACAACGAAAAAGCAAAGTTGTCTGCTATCAACAAAATAGCTGCTTGCGCCCATAGTAATTTCGCTACAGCACGATTCAATAGCTAAAAATGCGCAAATTACGTGCCAGCACGTTCCAGCATGGCGTGCAGTAACACGTTGCAACCCGCCTCAATGTGCTCGGGCTTGGCGTCTTCAATTTCGTTGTGACTGATACCGTCTTTGCAGGGGATGAAGATCATGCCAGCGGGTGCCAGCTTGGCCATGTACACCGCGTCATGCCCTGCGCCAGACACCACGGGCATGTTGCTGTAGCCCAACTTATTGGTCGCCCTGGCCACTGCGTCGATGCAGTCTTGATGAAAGCCGATGGCTGAATACGTCGACACCAATTCAATCTTGATCGCCAAGCCAGTTTGCTGGCTCATGCGCTCGGCAAAAGCTTTGACCTCATCGGCCATTTGGTCCACCAGCGCATCGGTCGAGTTGCGCAAGTCGATAGAGAATTTGACCTCGCCCGGAATCACGTTGCGGCTGTTCGGGTGAATGTGCACCATGCCGACCGTGCCGCGTCCGTGCGGGGCGTGGCGCAGCGCGGCGGCCACAGTTTCTTGCATGATGTGGGTGGCCACTTGCAACGCGTCTTTGCGCAGCGCCATCGGCGTTGGGCCGGCGTGTGCTTCCATGCCGGTCACGGTGCAATCAAACCAGCGAATGCCCAGCACGCCCTGCACCACACCAATCGTGATGCCGTGGTCTTCAAGTACCGGACCTTGCTCAATGTGGGTTTCAAAAAACGCACCAATCGGGTGGTCGCCCGGCTCTTCCGTGCCGATGTAGCCAATGCGGGCCAATTCGTCGCCAACAGTTTTACCTTCGGTGTCTTTGGCGGCGTAAGCGTGTTCCAGCGTGAACGCCTTGGCAAACACGCCGGAACCCATCATCACCGGCACAAAACGCGAGCCTTCTTCATTCGTCCAGAAAGACACTTCAATCGGCGCTTCAGTTTCAATGTTGTGGTCGTTCAGCGTGCGCACCACTTCAATACCAGCCAGCACGCCGTAGTTGCCGTCAAACTTGCCGCCTGTGGGTTGCGTGTCGATGTGGCTGCCAGTTACGATGGGCGGCAGAGCGTTGTTGCGGCCCGCGCGGCGCATGAAGCCGTTGCCAATTTTGTCGATGGTCACCGTCATGCCTGCTTCTTTGGCCCAGTGGATCACCAGGTCGCGGCCCTGCTTGTCCAGGTCGGTCAGGGTGAGGCGGCAGACACCGCCTTTGGGGGTTGCGCCAATTTGGGCCAGCTCCATCAGCGAGTCCCATAGGCGCTCACCGTTGACTCGCAGGGTATCAATATCGGTGGCTGTGGCGGTGGCGGTGTTCATGGCAGGTGTCCTTTTATGGATTTACAAATACGCTATGTCATTGCGTTGAGTAGTTGACGTCTCACTGCGTAAATCAATTGCGTGCTGCGTTGTGTAGCGTGCTGTTTGTAGGTTAAACCCGTGCAACTTCACGCTGCGTTTCGACAGCAATTGGCGCGGCTGCCGCCTGGGCGGTTTCTCGCACCACAGCGCGCGGTGCCAGCGCAGAGGCGCGCTGCTTGCCCGCAGCAAAGTCTGCGCCAAACGCGGGCCGTTTGATATAACGCCCCGCACCCAGCGTGGCGCGCAGATCGCCTTTTACATACACCAGCTCACCCCGGCTGATGGTGTGGCTGGGGATACCGCGCACCTTGCGGCCTTCAAAAATATTAAAGTCGCCCTTGCTGTGCTGGGTTTTGACTGAGATGGTTTTAGTGCCTTCAGGGTCCCACACCACAATGTCGGCATCAGCGCCTGCAGAGATGCTGCCTTTCTGCGGGTAAATATTAAACAGTTTGGCGGTGTTGCTGGACGTAATGGCCACAAACTCGCTTGGGGTTAAGCGCCCCGTGTTCACACCTGCGTCCCAAATAACAGCCAAGCGTTCTTCAATGCCGCCGCAGCCGTTAGGAATTTTGGAAAAATCGTCTTTGCCTGCCGCTTTTTGCGCTGCGCAAAATGTGCAGTGGTCGGTCGCAGTCGTGTGCAGGTTGCCTGACTGCAGGCCGCGCCAAAGCGACTCTTGGTTAGTTTTGTTTCTAAACGGTGGGCTCATCACGTGGCCCGCTGCGCTGACAAAATCAGGGTTGGTGTACACGCTCTCGTCCACCAGCAAGTGGCCCGCCAGTACTTCGCCATACACGCGCTGACCGCGTGCGCGGGCTAGCGCAATCACTTCAGCGGTTTCGGTAGACGACACATGCACCACGTACACCGGCACGCCCAGCACATCGGCAATGGCAATCGCGCGGTTGGCCGCTTCAGACTCCACACGCGGCGGGCGCGACAGCGGGTGGCCCTCAGGCCCCATGATGCCTTTGGCCTTAATCTCGTTTTGCATCAGGTACACCAGCTCGCCGTTTTCGGCATGCACGGTGGGCATGGCACCGAGTTCTAGGGAGCGTTTAAAGCTGTTAACCAATGTTTCATCGTTGCACATGATGGCGTTTTTATAGGCCATGAAATGCTTAAAGCTGTTAACGCCTTCTTGCTGCACCAGGGTGGCCATGTCTTTGTGCACAGAGTCGTCCCACCAGGTAATGGCCACGTGAAAGCTGTAGTCAGCGGCAGACTTTTCAGCCCAGCCGCGCCATTTTTTAAACGCGGCATAAATGTTTTCCATCGGGTCGGGAATCACAAAATCAATGATCATGGTGGTGCCGCCCGCCAAGCCTGCCGCCGTGCCGCTGTAAAAATCGTCCATCGTCACGGTGCCCATAAACGGCAGCTGCATATGGGTGTGCGGGTCAATACCGCCGGGCATAACATATTGGCCGCCAGCGTCTACCACGGTAGCGCCTGCGGGAGCCTGCAGGCCCTCGCCTACTTGAACAATTTTGCCGTCTTGGCACAGTACGTCGGCCTTGAAAGCGCGGTCTGCATTGACGACAGTGCCGCCGCGAATAAAAAGAGTGGTCATGGTGTGTGTCCTCTGCAAATGAAATGCGTTATCTATATTACGCCCTTATGCGACTTGCCGCTAGGCTCAAGCCGTTTGCGCTGTGCGCATAGGGTTATGGGGGTGGCTGGTCCAGTCGCCGTGGGTGGCGAGCACGGTTTTGTCGGTGCGCGCGTCTTTTTCGCCGGGTTTGAGGTCGCGCAGGCTGATGCACTGGGGCACGGGGCATACCACCACGCACAGGTTGCAGCCCACGCATTCATCCTCCATCACCTCAAAGTGGCGTTTGCCATCTTTCATATGGGTAATGGCTTGGTGCGAGGTATCTTCGCAGGCAATGTGGCAGCGCCCGCACTGAATGCAGCTGTCCTGGTCAATCACCGCTTTGGAGATGCTGTTGAGGTTAAGGTACTTCCAGTCAGACACAGTAGGTATGGCTCTGCCCACAATCTCGCCCACGGTTTTAATGCCCATCTCGTCCATGTAGTTAGACAGGCCGTCCGTCATTTCTTGCACAATTTTAAAACCGTAGACCATGGCTGCGGTGCAGACCTGCACGTTGCTGGAACCCAGCGCAATGTAGTCCAAGGCATCACGCCAGTTACCAATGCCGCCGATGCCGGAGATAGGCAGGCCAGCGGTTTGCGGGTCACGCGCGATCTCGGCCACCATGTTCAGCGCGATAGGTTTGACCGCTGGGCCGCAGTAGCCGCCGTGCGAGCCTTTGCCGCCGGTGGAAGGCTGCATGGTCAAGGTAGCGGGGTCTACGCCCATGATGGAGTTGATGGTGTTAATGAGCGACACGGCGTCGGCCCCGCCGCGCTTGGCCGCGCGGGCGGGTAGGCGAATATCGGTAATATTGGGCGTGAGCTTGACGATAACGGGCAGCCTGGAATACTGCTTGCACCACGCGGTAACCATCTCAATATATTCAGGTACTTGGCCAACGGCTGCGCCCATGCCGCGCTCGCTCATGCCGTGGGGGCAGCCAAAATTGAGCTCCACCCCATCCGCGCCGGTGTCCACCACGCGGGCCAAAATGGCCTTCCATGCGGCTTCTTCACACGGCACCATCAATGACACCACCATGGCGCGGTCGGGCCAGTCGCGTTTGCACTGGGCAATCTCGGTAAGGTTAATTTCCAGGTCGCGGTCGGTAATCAGTTCAATATTGTTAAAGCCCATCAGGCGGCGGTCGGGCGTAAGCAATGCGCCGTAGCGTGGGCCGTTCACGTTGACCAAGGGCAGCCCGGCCTCGCCCAGCGTCTTCCACACCACGCCGCCCCAGCCCGCCTCAAAAGCGCGGTTCACGTTATAGGCTTTGTCGGTGGGCGGCGCGGAGGCCAGCCAAAAGGGGTTGGGGCTAGAAATGCCTGCGAAGCTGCTGTGCAGATTGGCCATGGTGTTCTCCGAATTTTAAAACTTAAGGGCTTTGAGGGTTGCCACAACTATGGGTTTAATGGCTAATTTATGCGCTGATGTGGGCATGTATTGCTTTGGCTGACTGCTTGCCGTGTTCCACCGCTTCAACCGTCAGGTCCAGGCCGCCGGCGCGGCAGTCGCCACCAGCCCACACGCCGGGCACACTGGTCAGGCCTGCAGCATCGGTGGCCATGCGTCCACCGTCCAGCTTGAAGCCTGCCTGCGCCAGTGCCGGGTTGCCCAGCTGCTGGCCAATGGCTTTGAGCACCATGTCGGCTTGAATTTCGTGCATTTCGCCGGTGGGGGTGAGCTTGCCCCCCACCATAGCTTGGCGCGCAAAGCGCACGCCGCTGGCGTGGCCGCTGGTGCCCAGCACCTCGGCAGGGGCCAGCCAATGGTGAATGGTCACGCCATTAGTTTGCGCCCACTCTTGCTCTTGCCTCGATGAAGTCATCGTCTCTGGCCCGCGCCGGTACACCATGTGCACGCTCTCGGCCCCTAGCAGCTTTGACTGTACGGCAGCGTCCACCGCCGTCATGCCGCCGCCAATCACCACCACCGTGCGGCCTACAGGCAGGGTGGCCAGGTCTGCGGTCTGGCGCAGCGTGGCTATAAAGTCCACTGCGTCTTGCACGCCTTGCAAGCTGTCTCCCGGTACGCCAAGCTGGTGCGTGGTGGCCAGGCCTATGCCTAAAAACACAGCATCGTGGGTGCTGCGCAGCGTGTCGAACTGGGCTGCGGTGTCCAGTTTGTAGCCCGACTTGATTTCAATCCCGCCAATGTCCAGCAGCCATTGCACTTCGCGTTGGGCAAAGTTGTTGGGCGTTTTGTAGCTGGCCAAGCCGTATTCGTTGAGCCCACCTGCTTTAGGGTTGGCATCAAATATTGTTACGTTATGGCCTAAACGGGCCAGGGTGTAAGCGCAGGCCAAACCCGCTGGGCCCGCGCCCACGACGGCTACTTTTTTGCCGGTTACAGGCGCACGGGTAAATATTTGGGGCTGCGCGCTGTCCATCAGCGCGTCTACCGCGTGGCGCTGCAGGCGGCCAATGGCCACGGGTTTGCCTTCTTGCGTCTGCTTCACACACACGGCTTCGCACAGGTTCTCGGTGGGGCAGACGCGGGCGCACATGCCGCCCAGCGGGTTCGATTCCAAAATGGTGCGGGCCGAGCCGCGCAGGTTGCCATCGGCGATGCGCTTGATAAACGAGGGTACGTCGATGCTGGTGGGGCAGGCTGTGGCGCAGGGTGCGTCAAAGCAGTAGAGGCAGCGCTCAGCCTCTAGCAGGGCTTGCGAATGCGTTAAGCGCGGCGTGGCATCGCCAAAGCGCGCAGCATAGTCTTGCGCAGACAAGCGGCCAGCGCGGATGTTGGGTAAAAGCTCTGTCGTCATAGGTGGTACTCCTGACCCTAAGCGGTGCATAAATAAGGATAGCTTGCCAAAACTGACCGTTTGGTCAAGTTTCTACTTGAATGGTAGCAAACCTTGTGCCATTTGCGTGCTAGGGTTTGCACGGTTATGCGGCTTAACTTGCAGATGAAGGTTTGGGAATAGGCCTATTTACTATTATATTAATAGCTGCTTGTGCAGTATTTCCTTGGGTCATAGGGCTATTTGGCTTGAAAATATTGTTTTGTTAGGTCTTTGAAGATTGCTTGATTACCTTTTGTACGTTTGCGCCGCTTGAGTGTGGCCTCGCTGCAAAATCTTCCAAAATCACGCGCAGGTAACCTAAGTATTTGCCCGTTTGGTAGTACGACGCGCCTTTTTCCAGATTTTCATCAAGGCCACACTCA